>JAJWOJ010000003.1 GCA_021635425.1 Clostridiales bacterium
GTGTGGAATGAGTCCTCAACGTTCATATAAGTGGTGAACGTTTCGAGATATTGTCTACCCGTGGAATAATCGCCGCCGATTTTGGTAATCGTCGGGTCGAGATAAGTTACGTCAACCTGCATTTTGTTAAGGTGCGTGGTTGCGGTTTTGGAATACAAAGCGTAAATTTTGAATTCCACGCCGTAGCCCGAGTCGTTTTTCACCGTGGCGACGATGTAGTTTTTGCCCGATGTACGAGCTTCATAATCTACGTCCGTGTCCGAAATTTTGGGGATAACGTATCTGAAAGACGCGCCCTCCGAAAAATCGACCTTTTCGGAATAAGCAAGCGTCATTGCGCTTCCCGCCGTTCCCGTTGCCGTGGTGATTCCCTTGGACGTAGTTTTAGCCGTTACGCCCTCTTCGGTCGTCGTGAACGCCGCAACGTCCGCCGCCGAAGCCTTAACGGTTGTAAATACCGCAAAAAGCGAGAGCGAAAGCGCGAGCGCAAGACAACATGCGAGATACTTTCTGAATTTCATAAAATTCCTCCTTTTATCCTTTAAAAGTATAATTCAATCTGCCGACGGGAGCCGATTCGCCCGTGATATAATAGGACGAAATATCCGCGGGATCGGTTACGTTATCGGCAATTTTGAAGTTGATTTTGAAACTGCCCGTTATGCCGAGAGCTTTTTTCGAAACTCTGTACTGCATATATTTCCCGTTAACGCGGAAATCTGCGACTCCTTTCGCTTCGTAAGAAAGCTTCGAATTTCTGTAACTCAGTTTTTCGACGCTGCAATCGCCGCTATAAGACGACTGTCTGTTGATGAGATAATCATAACCATAGAAAGATCTGCTGTTTTGCTGACCTTCGACGTCTATAAGAAGGTTCATCCAGTTTTCCTTTTCTACGTTTATTCTGATATCGTCCGCGCATCTGACGAGGAAATAGAGATAATCGTCGTCATGAGTTACGCGGATTTCTTCGATATCGTTCACTAAGCTGTTGTCTACGTAATTTTCGGTATTCGCGAAATTTTTGAAATTACGGTTAATTTCGCCCGTCATATCGAAATAAACGTCGCTTATCGCATTCCACTGCTTAAGACCTTTTGTAATATCGATAGCGTTTTTCGCCGAAGCGGCAAGTTCGCCCGCCTTACCTTTGTAGGTACGGGCGTTGCGCATAAGCGAAAGATAAACGTTATCGCCGTAGCCGCCCTTCATCATCTCGATATCGCGGGAATATTCTCTGTTTACCGTATCGACGAAGTATACGCGGTTCTTACCTTGGAGATATTTGTTGTTCATGCCGAGAGCCGCCGCGCTTTTGATCGCAACCCACTCGTTCCAGCCGGTGACGAAGGTGTATCTTACGTCTTTATCGATCGCGACAGCCCATTCTTCCTCGAAGTTGAGCGCGCTGTCGATAGCATCGTCCGAATGATCCGCGCCGTTTTTAGCCGTATAGCCTCTGCCGTACATCTCGTCGGCGAGTTCTTCGCTTAAAAGCGCGTCGGAGAAAGGCAAATGATTGTGCTGAGCAACAGATACGTTAATCGTTCCGTTTTCTCCGCCGAGAACTCTCTGTTCGGGCTTGTTCCAGTCCATCCATGCAAGTCCGTTCTCCCACTGAGTGTTGTTCGGCCATACCGATTCCCAGAAATCGAAAAATTCAAGAATTTCCTTGTTCGTAACGTGGTTATTGCCCGAACCCTCTCCGCAAGTGCTTGAAGGCTCGGTTATAGCAACGATCTTCGGCTTTCCGTCGGGCGCGAACCATAAATCTTTATAGTATCCGTTCTTGTAAATACCCTCTTTTTCGAGTTTGTTGTCCGAAGAAGTGGGTCTGCCCGAATACAGACGTTCGATAACGTCGCCGGAATTACTGTTCAGATAGAACATGAATTTGGGAACGTTCCAGCCCGCGTCGTAAAGCTCCTGCATTATGGGAAGGATAACCGACACGACGTCGATATAATCGAATCCGTTTGTGCAATCGAACGCGATGAAATCTATTCCCGCAAGGGTAAAAAGCTCCATCTGCTTACGGATTACCCAAGGGTCTTTACTGTTATAATAACCGTATAACGGCTCTCCCCAGAAATGATATTTGCCTAAGGGGCTTGCGGAGTTGTCGTTCGTACTCCAGAGCGAAGCGGGATCTTCGTCGATAAGCTTTGAAACGTCGTAAACCCCGTCCATCTGGCTGCCGTGCCAACCGAGCCAGGTGAAATAGAACAAGCCGACGTAACGGCGTTTGTCCGTTTTATAGCCGTCGATATAATCAACAGACCTGCCGTAATCGTCGGTCGTCTGAAGTTTATTGACGGTGCTTTGCTTGGTTGCCGAAGAAGCCTGAAGTTCTCCGTCTGCCGTAAATCCGTAAGACGGATTGTTGACGTCGCCTTTATCGATTGATGTTTTCACGGATTCCTCCTCTCTTTCGCCGATTGATTCCTTTCCCTGCGACGTTCCGCTTGTATTTCCGCACCCGAACGCCATGGTCGCCACAAAGACGAACGCAAGGATAAGCGACAATAATTTAATTTTCTTTTTCATCTGTTTTCCTCCTTAATCAAAATACCCGTAGGTGTAAGACAGTCTGCCGACAGGCGCGCTGTCTCCCTGAATATAGAAGTTCATAACGTCCGACGCGTCTACGTTATCCGAAACTTTGAACCTTATCGCGGGAAGTTCTCCCGTCTGCCCGATAAGGGCAAGAGGTACGGCAACCGTCATCACGTTTCCGCTAACGTGAATCTCGCAATCGCCCACGGTACTGTACTTTCCGTTTTCGATTTTCGAGAGTTTGCCGTATTCGCGGTTGATGACGTAATCGTAACCGATTCCGTCTTTTTTCGTTCCGATCCGAATGTTCATCCAGCTCTTATCTCCGTTTTCGTAAGGCGTGATGTCCGCCGCCGTTTCAACGCGGAAATACATCTTTTCCGAGTCGTGCGCGACTTTGACGGATGCGATATCGTTTCTCGCCGTGTCGTCCGTAAGCATCGCGTTTCCGAGATAATTTCTGTAATTTCTGTTCATCGCTTCGCCTATAAAATCGGGATAGCTTCTTACGCCGTTCCAACCGTTATCCGAAGCGACGTCGATTGTTTTTTGCGGAAGTTTGTATTTCACGGGGTCACTGTATTTAAACGCGCGGATGTTTTTGAAAAGCTGAAGATAATAATTGTCTCCGTAACCGCCCTTCATCATTTCGATATCGCGGGAATACTCCTCGTTGAATGTATCTACGAAATATACGCCCGTGACGTTCGCGAATTTAATCGCTATCCACTCGTTCCAACCCGTTACGAAAACGTTATTAACAGCGTCCTCGCCCGTTTTGGGAGCGTTTAAAGCAGTATCCCACTGAAATTGAAAATTTATACCTTTATCGGTCTGCCCTTCAAGGTTGACAAACTCCTTCTGGCTGAAATTTCTGCCCCAGTTGGCATCCTTCAGGCTCATTTTGCCCGCCGTGTGCTGTGCGACCGAAACGCTCATCGTTCCGCTGTGGTTTTTCTGCGGATAAGTCCAGCTCATCCACGGAAAAGCTTCGTCGTCCTGATAAACGGCGTCGGGCCACTGCGTATCGCGGATCTGGAAAAAGTCGAGATAAACTTTATCTTCGGGCTTGCTCTCATCGAAATAGAGATCGTTGCTCATGATAATGGGCTTTCCGTTCGGGCAGTACCACAAGTTCGGATAATAGCAATCGGAAGTGTTTTCGTCGTAATACGAAGCGTAAAGCCGTTTTACAACGTCGTAGGTGCGAGCATTTGTCATGAATCCGACCTTCGGCACGTCCCAACCCTGCTTCTGATACTTATCGAGAACGGGAAGCATTACGTGAAGAACGTTGTCGTAAGTGACGGCGTTTGTTACGTCGAACAAAAGATAATCGATGCCGATCATCGTGAAAAGCTCGACGTGTCTCGTGATTACCCACGGATCTGCGGAGTGGTAATACCCGTATAAGGGTTCGCCCCAGAAATGGTAAGTGTTTGCCGGGCTTTCTTCGCTGTCCTCCGACCAGAGCGAATCGGGATCGTTCTCTTCGAGATAGGACACGTCGTAAATCTTACTGCCGGAAGCATGCGCCCCGAGCCAGAGGAAATAGAAAAGCCCTACGTCGCGCGATTCCTCGCCGTCTCCCGCAAGGGTAACGCGCCCTAACGCGTCTACGGACGAGATTGAATTACGAGCGAACTCGTAATCGTTTAAATTTCTGTTATCGTCTACGGCTTCGACGGGTACGGACTCGGAAGCGGAATTTTTCTTTCCGCACGCCGCCAACGAAAAGACTATCAGGGCGGAAAGCCCTATACATACGGTTTTCTTAAAATTTATCATTTTTACCCTTTGAGTGCCGAAACGGCAACGCCGTCTATAAGCTGTTTTTGGAATATTACGAACAAAACCGTCGGGAAGAAGGACATGAAAAGTCCTGCCGCCATTTTAAGATTGGCTTTGTCGGGCGTAACGAACGTGTAGATAGAATCTTTGAAAATCGCATAAGCGAGCGTTTCTTTGCCTTCCGCGCTCATGTAGATGAGCGGTCCGTAGAAATCGCTCCACCCCGCGTTGAACACGGCGATGACGATATACACGAGGACGGGAACGCAAAGGGGGAGGGTTACTTTGAAATATCTTACGAACGGATTCGCCCCGTCGATTTTAGCCGCTTCCTCGAGTTCGTAAGGAACGCCAGTCATATACTGCCTTATAAGGAAGATGTAAATCGCGCCGCCGCCGAATAAGTTCGGAAGAGTGAGCGGCAGGATCGTGTCGAGCCAGCCGAACTTCGCGAACATAACGTATAAAGGTATCTGCGTAACGGTACCGGGGAGCATCATCGTCCCAAGCATGCACGCGAAAATGACGTTTTTGCCGATAAATTTGTATTTTGCGAATCCATACGCAACAAAGGAAGCGGAAATGGGAATCGCGATGATGTTGAACCCTACGATCTTGAGCGTCTGCATCAGATATTTGAAATAATTCTGAGCCGTGAAAAGCTGCACGAACGCTTCAAGCGAAAAGGGGTGCGGGATGAGTTCGATAGGTATAAGCTGAACCTGCGCGCTCGTCATGAACGCCCTTAAAAACATATATAAATAAGGGATGCAGAGGACGAATGCGAGAATGCTCATTCCGAGATAGATAAACGTGCGGGATATAACCGTTTTCGCGATGTCCGCGCCCGTTCTTTTTTTTGTGAAATATTTAGTAGTAGCGTCAATCATTATTCATCCCCCGTATAAACCCATTTGTTGGTTTTGAAAGTGATGAACGTTAAAATCGCTATCACGACAAACAGTACCCATGCGACAGCCGAAGCGTAACCGTAATACCCGGAAGAAAATTCCGTGTAGATTTTAACCGCGATGAAGTAAAGGGAATCCCCTTCGCCTCTGCCCCCGTTGGGAGCGTAAACCATCGTGGCGTTTGTCTGCAACGCGCCGATTATGCTCGTTATCAGGTTGTAGAAAATCATCGGCGTGGACATGGGAATGGTTATTTTAAACACTCTCGTAAGAACCCCCGCGCCGTCGATTTTAGCCGCCTCGTAAAGCCCTTGCGGGATATTTTTCAAGGCGGAAAGCCATAAAATCATGCTCGCGCCTATCGTCCAGAAGTTCATTAAAATTGCCGAGAACATCGCCGTTTTTTCCGATGTGAAAAACGGGAACGGCTCTTTTTTGCCGAGGGCTTTCAAAACGGCGTTGAAAAGTCCGAAATTGGTGTTGTCGAACATCTGCGAGAAGATTACGCCCGAAATAACCCCCGGGATAACGACGGGCAGATAATACAGCACTCTGAAAACTTTCACTCCGCGGAGCTTCTGATTGACGATAACCGCTAAAAAGTAAGAGAGGAAGAGGTTTAAAGGTACGGTTATAACCGCGTAAAGAAAAGTGTTGCCGAATACCTTAAACACCTCTTCTCTGTCGTCCGTGAACATCATTTTGAAGTTGCCGAAGCCGATAAACTCGTAAACCGAAACGTCGTTATACCGATGAAAACTGTAAATAAGCGATTTCAAAACGGGATAAAGCGTGAATACAAGCATACCGATAACGAGCGGCAAAACAAAAATCCACCCGGGAATGCTGCTTTTAATTTTCTTTGCGAGAGCTTTTTTCCCGTTTTCGGAAAAAACTCCCTTTTCCGTTAATTTCATTAAGACGCTCCGAAAATTATTTTACGATAGACGCTTTTTTAAGGTTAGAAAGAGCCTCGCCGATGCACTTATCTGCCGTAAGCGACGGTTTTCCGTCCGCGCCGTATTTCATTATGTCGGAAACGAAGTTGGAGCATACGCCCAAAAGCCCTGCTTTCGTCGTAGCCTGGAAGTTAAGGAAGAAACCTTCGGAATAGTTCCTCTCCGTCTCATAAGTGGTTGCGGCAAGGTTGATATCTCTGAAACCTTCGCCCCATGCAGCCGTATTGTAATCCTGAAGGTCTGCTCTTACGGAAGGAGTGTTCATGCCTGCTTTTGCAAGGGCGTTCTGTCCGTCTGCGCTGAGCATAAAGGAAAGGAACTGCCATGCAAGGTCTCTCTTCGATTCCGCTATGCCGGAATAGATTCCGTAACCGGGAACGCCGTAACCCGTAACGCCTTTTTCGCCGTTGATTACGGGGAAGGTTACGATATCGTAATTTTCGCCGATAAATCCTTTGTATTTCTTGATTGCCGAAGAAGAATGGAAAAGCATTGCGCCGCTTCCGTTTTCATAGTTCGCGCCGCCGCCGTTCGTGGGAGCTATAATCTTCTTTTCAACGAGCGTGCGGATCATTTCGATAGTAGTGCGCGTTGCTTCGCTGTCAAGAGTCCATTTTCCGTTTTCATAGAACGTTGCGCCGTTGGATTTGAAGAGCGAAAACAATACGGGCGACCATGTAAACGAAGCGTCTAAGACATATCTGCCGTTGGCAGCCGTCCAGCCCTGCGCGTCGTAATAAGCGCGGACAGCTTCGCAAACTTTAACGAAATCGTCCCACGTCCAGCCGTTTTTAACGGTTGCAAGCGTAACGCTCTTATCGGGTCTGCCGTCCCACTCCAAAGCCGCTTTAACGTACTTCATGTTGAGGTGGGTAACGATTCTGTCCGAACTTCTCGGGATAAAATACTGCGCGCCCGAATAATCTTTCTGTCCGAGCTTCATTGCGCCCGGAACAAACTGCTCCGACCAGGTAGCAGCAGAGGTTGAGTCTGCGGGCGTATATGCCGCGTTTTCAGCGTTTATATAAGGATCGAGATTAAGATAGAGATTGCTCGAGATGAAACGGAATGATTCGGTTTCGCTCGTGTAGAAGATGTCGGGAATATTCTTCGCCGTAACTCTTCCTACAACCGCGCTTGCATAATCCGTTCCCGAAATACGCACGGGTTCAATCGTAACGTTTGGGAAAATCTGATTGAAAGCTTTGCCGAGCGCGTTTACAAGGTCTGTTTCATAAGGATCTGCGGTTACGCCTACGGTCAACGTAGCCGTTTGGTTATAGTCTTCGTCCGTCATGTCGATGTTGACGGAATAGCCGGCAGACTCACCCGTCGTGCCGCTGTTGTCGGGCTGATTCGGCTTGCCGCATCCCCCAAAGCACATCAGCGAAAACGCACATGCAATGATAAGCGCAAGTAATTTTTTCATTTTTGCCTCCTGTAATGACTCGCGTCATATTTGATGATTTATTAAAAAGAATGGAAACATTCTTTTTGGCTTGTTTCATTCCCAAATAAGGGATTTTGCTTGGGGCGGAACTTCCAAGCAAAAGAGGATATCCTCTTTTTTTTCCGTAGTTGAGTTAAAACGTTTTTGTCCGCTTTTATAAATTCAGCTTCTCGCTTTATCCACCGAATCCCTCAGAACGGAAACCGCTTCGAACGTAAGCGTGCTGTACGGCACCTTATATCCGCTGTCTATCTTGTCGATTATAGCTTTCGCAATAGCGCGCCCGTAATTTTTCTTGTCAAAACTTATTGTGCATAATCCCGGGATAAAATATTCGCCGATCGAAATATTATCGCATCCGATCACCGAAATATCTTTCGGGCAACGAAGCCCGAGTTCCGAAAATTTCTTCATCATACCCATCGCGCACAAATCGTTCGTGGCGAAAACGGCTGTCGTTTCGGGGTGGGATTTTATCAATTTGTCTGCCAATATATAACCTATGCGCTCCGAACGCAAAGAATAATCGCTGTTACATAATATAAGCGAATCGTCCTCGGAAAACCCCATTTCCGCGCGTTTTGCAAGAAAAGTCGCGCCTCTGGAATCGGCTTTGAAACGCATTCTGTCAACGGTGCTTACATATGCCACGTTTTTGTGCTTCAACGAAGACAGCAATTGCATATACGCCATCATCGATTTCGCGTAATCGTTGACGACGATAAAGCTGTTTTCTATCGAAAAATTGACAAGAACGGTATTCTGCGATTTTAAAGTGTTTATAAAACTATCGGGCAAAGCGTTTGTCATGAAGTTGACGAGTCCGTCAAGCCGTCTTTCGCAGATTGCGTCCAATTTTTTATTCAATTTATTGTCGAGCAGAAAAGTCGTAACCATATACCCTTTGCCCGCGGCATATTCTTCAAGCCCTTCGATAATCTCCGCGTGGTAGGGGTTTGTCATTTCGTAAACCGCCACGCCTATATGATTGCTCTTTCTTTTGGCAAGACTCTTTGCCGTGAAATCGGGAATGTAATTCAAATCCTCTATAGCCTTTTTTACCCGCCTGACGTATTCGGGCTTAACCGATTCCTTATTATTCATCACGTTCGAGACGGTCCCGACCGACACCCCCGCTCTTTTTGCAACATCCGTCCTTGTAATCATTTTTCTCCCCTTAGGATTCGTATTTTCAGCCGATTTTCCGTATCGTGTCCGGCAATTCGTTCCTTGTATTCTTTAAATATTCTTTCCGAGATTTATATTCTTTTCTGTGACTCGCGTCATTTTCGCGTTCATTATACCACAGCTTCCAAAGCTTGTCAATACCTTTTAAAGAAATTTTTTATATTTTTCGGATAATTTTTTCGTATGCCAGAGTTCGATAAAAACAGCCGAACCGAATACCACGCAAAAAAACGGCGTCACGTTTTACCGTGATACCGTTTTTAACCGTCAATCGTAAATAACGAAACGTCGGATCGTCACATGCATAATATCTTCGATATCGATCGATAAAGCATGGTTTTCTTCCTTGTTCGTTTTGTTACTTCGTTTTCTTTATACCCCACGAAATTAAATTCGCGGCAGTGCCGGATTGAGCCGTTTTCACCGTGACGGAGAGAACGTCTCCCGAAACCTCGAATTCTGCCCACGAACTTATTTTTGACGGTAATGCGTAAGCATAGAGCGATTCGTCATGCTTGTATATACTGCTTTCTCCTTTCGCCTGATCACCCGCGGGTCCGTTCATAACGTAAATTACTCCGTCCGGATCTTTTATATATTTGATTCCGTTAATTTCTTCGATATTTTCTTCGGTTGCTTCGCCGTTACCGTTTAACGGACGCGTGCGCGAAACCATATGATCGTGACCTTGCAGTACGACGTCTACTCCGTATTCCGCAAAAAGACCTTTCAGTTGCTCTGCAAGCGCGCGCGCAATACCGTTCTTGGTATTATCCGAACCCCACTTACCGACGGAATACATAGGATTATGCATGGAGACGACCTTCCATTTTTCGGTTGTGTTCTGAAGTTCGTTTTCAAGCCACGAATATTGAGCGTTTGTAAGCCTGCTTCCGTTAAGCTCGTTAGTGTTGAGCATAATAAACTTCACGTTTCCGTAACTGAACGAATAGTAAAAACCGAGTTTGGTATTTTTCTGAATCGGAATTTTATAATTGAAACGATTAAACGTTTCGTTGCTTCCGTTTTTATAGGTCGTCTCATGGTTGCCCGATATAGCCATTACGGGAATTTTGGACAAATACTTAACGTTTGCGTTGAGCATGTTGTCCCAATAATTCTGATATTTCGAATACTCGACCACATCGCCGGTATGCACCATGAATTTAACGTCTCGATCCGCCGTTACGCTTTTAAGAACGTATGAAAACGCCGTTCCCGTGCCTGCTCCGCCGTTCGACTTATTGCCTTCCGCTTGCGAATCGCTGACGTGTACGAATTTCCACGCTCCTTTTTCGGCGGGATTAACGGACTTAATCGGAACCGATTCGGTTAAGCAACCCATATAGTCGTCGCCTGTCGAATAAACGTATTCCGTATCCGGTTTCAATGTGATTTCCGCTTTGCAGGAATAATATTTTATTGCGGATTCGACTCCGCTTTCAATCTTGTACGAGTCCGCAGCGTTAAAGTTTGCCCGAACAAGTTTCTCTTCTCCGCCCGACTTTTCTTTGATTTTAAGAACGGGGCGGGCAGGCTCCGTCAACGTGTTCCAGGTAAATCCGTAAACGCAATTCGCCGCGTCGTATAAACTCATGGTCAGATTGGTGGGAACGTAGAACGATTTATCTGTTTTTAAATACTCCTCAAGCGTTTTACCGTACGTAAAAGTATCTATATCGCTCGTACTTTTTTCCCCGCATGTTTTACACGCCTTTGCAAAAACCTGCGGCGTGGTTTCGGTCGCCTCCGAAATAAGATATTCGTCATCGACGATCTCTTCGGTGAACGTATGCCCTTTTGCTTTAATCGTAACCGAATTCAAATCGGTTTCAACGTAATCGATACCCTTTTTAAGAAAGATTTTTCCGCAATCGCATTTATAATACGCAGAGTTGCCGCCGCTCGTACATGTCGGCTTAACGGCTTTGACAAGCGTATACGAGTGCGCGTGAGCGTCCGAGGCATAACTTTCGCTCGCCCCGCCGCTTCCCGTATTGCCCGGCTGATTTTCGCCGCCGGACGAAGAATTGCAACCGACCGTCGAAACGGTCAGTAAAACAGCGATTATGAAACAAACGATTTTCTTCATTTTCCTTATCCTCTTTTCAGAATTTAATTTCCCTGATCTTTTTAACCAGGTTTTCGCCGTAAATTTCGCCGCCGAACGCGTTCGGGTGCAATTTATCGTAAAAATACTTCTCGTCGTGAGGGATAAACTCGTCGCCGCGAACTATCGTCGCGTTTTTTAGCGGCGAAGCATATTTCACGATAAGGTCTCCTATTCCACGGATTTGATCGAACGCGTCGGGATAATCCGAACGCCAGAGCGGGGTGATAACAAGGACGGGGACGTTGCCGTATACCGACGGTAATTTTTCGAAAAACTCCGCGATATATTTCTCTTTATCGTCCCAATAGCATAAGTTCGTACCCATTGCGACAACGACTTTATCGGGAACGAAGTTTTCAAGCGGTATAAGAGAATTTTTATCGAAATAATACCCGCCTATTCCCTGATTGAGAAGTTCGTATTCAAGCGCTCTGTTCGCAACGTTTACAAATGTTTTTCCCGTTTCGAAAGTTCCGTAACCCTGCGTTATGCTGTCGCCGATGAATAAAACTTTTTCGCCTTTTCCGACAGCAAAAACATCCGCATCGGAACAAAAATTTTTAACGGCGACATCCGCATCTATAGGAAAATATAAACACACTTTCTTCTCCCCGCCTTCAAGAAAATAGTCAAGCTTGCCTTCGGCGGCGAGATCCGCAACTTTGTTCTGTGCAAAAAGTTTGCCGTTTACGTACAAGTCGAACGTATCCTTGCTCGATACGTTTAAAATTTTATAATCGAAGCAGAATTTTTCGGCTTTTGTCGTAAATTCAAGCGTTATAGAGCCGTCAAAGGTCGTGCGGACGAAAAAGAAATCGTTAAATTTAAGATATTCGCGCTGCTTCTTCGAATAACGCGAAAAACTCATATAGCCGTTTTCGCACGGCAAAACATCATAAACGCCGTGAAAAAATTTCTTTAAATCGTTGTTATTCATTATCCTGCCTCCCGGACATGCCGAAGCGTCGCGACGAAATACCCGCCCCGACCTCCGGTCATTTTTCGGTTTTATTCTGCCAACGCTCTTTCAGATAAAACGCGGCGGATTTAGGTTGTCTTTCTCTCGTAAATACGCCTTTACGGTTTCCGTTTACCCGAATCGTGCCTTGCTTTGTCATAAAGTCGGCAAAATTCCACACCAATTCGCCCTGAACATAAGGCAATTCGTCGAATATTCTGCAATATTCCTTTAAAAATTCGGTCTGATATTCTTCGGAAAACGCAAGAGCAGGCGCGGAATGTATTCCTTCGATTGTATCCGTTCCGAATTCAAACATAATAATCGGCTTTTTGAACTGCTTGTAATAAGCTTCGAGATCACGCTTTAAAAGCGGCTCTGCGGCTTTTATATTGCCTATTTCGTCATACCAGCCGAAATAACGGTTAAGCCCGATAAAATCCACGAGATCACCGATTTTATTGCCCTCGCAGGCGCGTGTAAGTTCCGCAGTCGTAACGGGTAAATCCGTAAGAGAACGAACATATCCGATAACTTCCGAAAAATATTCTCTGCTTGCGTTTTCATATGTCGCCGCCTCGTTTGCAACGCTTACCATCGCCAGACACGGATGGTTTTTATCTCGCTCCAACATAAGTCTGAGCGAATTTTTATGCAACGCAAGCGTAATTTCGTCAAGCCTGTTTTCGCCATATGTATAGTCAGGCCAATTATTGCATCCTACAGCGGGAACCTCGTCAATAACGAGCAATCCGTATTCATCCGCGAGATCCATGATTTCTTCGGCATACGGATAATGACTTGTTCTGAAACAGTTGGCGTTTATCCATTTAAGAAGTTCGAAATCCCTCACGTTGACAGCCGAATTGTTACCTTTGCCGATAATCGGGAAGTCCTCGTGCATTCCGAATCCTTTAAGATAAACGGGATTATCGTTGACGTAAAGAGACTTATCGTCGTAAGATATCTTTCTTATTCCGAATTTCTCAAGATAACAGTCTGTCGCAGTGCGGACGGTAAGCGTGTAAAGATACGGCTCCCCGATTTGCCACAAGTATGGATTTTTTATATAAATCATACCCGTTTTACCGGATGAAACGACGTCTCCGTTTTCGTCCGTAACGGTATAAACGGCGTCCCTCCCGTCACCTTTCAGCTCTGCCGATACGACGTGATAATCGCCGTTTACTACGGTCTTTATAACGATATCGTCTATATGTTTTTCGGGCAAAGAATAAACGAATACGCTGCGATGTATTCCCGTATAATTATAAAAATCGTGATTGATTATCTGCTTCTCTTTCGGGAACTTGTCTTTATCTCCGCTCACGGCATATTTGCCCAACTGATCATAAACGAACAAGTCGTTTCCGTTAACTATTCTTCCGGACGGAAGAGTGTGATAAGTCAATCTGTTATCTATGACGACAGTCAGTCTGTTGCACTCTTTAAGCGTCGGCAAACGCAAATCCACGGGTAAAAAAGCCGATTCGCTTCCGCCGATATATTCGCCGTTCAGATAGACTTCGCATCTGTGGCTTGCCGCGCCTATACGCACCCTGTATTCTCTGCCGTTTTCTACAGGACAGGAAAACTGCGTTTCATACGCGACTTTACCGACGTATTCGCGTAAAGCGTAATCGGTAACGATGTCGTTAAAACTTGCGGGTACGGGCATAAGCCTGTATTCTTTTAACGGCTCGACGGGCAAAAACCCGTCGTCGACCGTTTTAAATCTCCATATACCGTCGATATTAACGGCACTTCTACAAACATTGGTTTGTACTTTCAGCATTTATTTAATTCCTTGATATTATTTAGCGGTAAAAGTTACGCCGGAAGGAAAACTCTTTATTTCCGTTGCCGGACCTGCGCTATCGCTGTTGCAACCGATCAGTTTATATGAAGCCGCGATGATTTTTACGCTCTCAAACTCGTTTGACGTACATCTGTGTCCGAATATGTTTACGATATCATTGCCTGCGGCGTTTATCGTCACCTTTTTAAGTCTGCTTTCTATCAGAAATCTCGAAGACAGAATACCTACGTCATATTTGATAACGTACCCTTTTACTTCTTCCGTTACGTCGTATTGTCCGACGTTTACCGTAACGTTAATCAAATCGGCGTCTCTTATCGTGTGAGCCAATAGCGTTGAGTTCATGACGCCAAGATAATGAACGTTGTCGAACGTGATATCTTTGAATATCGCGCCGGAGCCGATATGACCGAATATTCCGCCTGTGCCTACCGTTATATTCTTAACTTTGAATCCGTTGCCGTCAAGAACGCCTTTGAATCCTGTCGCTCCGTTAGAGGGATTAGAATTATCTCTTACTGCGGTACACGTGCCGTAGTCGGCAAAGTCGATATCGTCGGTAAGGATATAATAGCCGTTGAACGCTTTATAATTGCCGTCTACCATTTTAAATGCGTCGAAATCGGTTGCGGCGGTAAGGATTTTAGTACAGACGTTCGCTTTTGCTTTATAGCAATATTTATCGGTATAAATAACCATATCCGCGGACACGGCTTCGTTGCCGCCGTCGGGTACGGCGTTTTTATCAAGCGAAACGACGTTGCCGTTTACCGAAGAAGATATCGTCCTTCCGTTTAAAGTTATCTCTTCAACCGCACCGACAAGCCCCGCAGGAGCTTTCAGCGAACCGTTCTCTCTGCCCACGATTATTTCTTCCGTCAATTCCTTTTCGGGTAATCTTACTTCGAGCTTGATTTTTACGAACGTATCTTCGCCGTTTATCGTGTATTTACCGATAAGAACGGTATTTCCGCGAGCTTTCGCCTTGACGGTGTATCCGCCGTCCGCATTCTCGCTGAGTCCGATTTTAGACTCGTCGAAATCGGTATTATAATCGGCGTTTGCGTCGAACTCGACCTTTGCTCCTTCCATATCTTTGCCGTTTACCTGCACGGTAAAATCAAGATCGAGCGCGTTTTTTAAACCGAGTTCTCCGTTTTCCGTTATGAGCGTGAGCTTATACGCTCCTTCGATTCTGTCAAAGTCCGCGTCGTTTTCAGGCTCTATAACCACTTCGCTCGCATAAACGGTCACCGTGAAAGTCTTTTCGGAAAGCGAACCCCTTATTTCGGCAAAAACCGAGAAAGAAGTAATACCCGCTTTAAGACCTTTTACGGTAAGCAAACCGTTTTCGTCGACGGCAGCGGTTGCCACGCCTTCGGCTGCATTTTCGGTAACGGATACCGAATAACGAATGTTTTCATCGAGTTTTTTGCCGTTGAATTCGGCATACAGCTGCGCTTTGAACTCCCCGCCGCCGGCTACACGAATATCGTCGATTACGCCTTTGATGCTTGCGGTGTAAGGAGAAACGGAAACTATAACTCTGCACTTTGCGCTTACGTCTCCCGCGCTTGCGACTATATCGCATGCGCCGACGTTTTTAGCCGTAACGACGCCGTCGCTCGTTACGGACGCGATATTTTCATCGCCGCTCGAAAAAACCGCAACGGAGCCGTCGGAAACGATCGCCTCGATAACCGCCGTTTCGTATTTCGTCAGTTCGAGCGAGGTTTTGTTAAGCTTAATCGTTACGTCTTCGGTTACGCTTTCGGGAGAAGACGAATCGATCGGAGCCGAACTCTCGCTCTGAGTTTCGTCCGAACCGTTGTTTTTCTTGCATCCCGCAAGGGAAATCGAAAAACATAAAGCCGCAACGATTATGAGGGATAATATAACAATTATTTTTCTTTTAGACATATTTTTCTCCTCGCCTTATCAATCCAGATCCCAATCGGCGAAAACAACGTCCGCCAACTGTCCTTCTTTAAGATGTGTGTTCTGCAACGAATTGAAATCGTTGTAAAACGCTTTGCGAAGAACCTTTAACTGAGTATCGTTATAAGTAGACGCGTAAGTCGTGCATAATACGAGCCTCGGGAACAACGATTCTATAAGGATATTTTTATAAAGAATCTCATATTTGTCGGGATCCGTTTCCTTATACGATTCTATCGCTTCATACGCCTTATCGAAAAGATTTATCCAGTGGTTTATCATTCCCTGCGGCCAAATTTCTTCACCCGCAAGAGCGTTCGAGTGTACGCCGCCGCCCGTTTTGGATTCTTTCGCGCGCTGATTTGCCTGAAGCTCGTTAAAATACTGACGCATAAACGGTTCGGCTTCGGCAAAATAGTTTTTAAACCAGAAATCGACCACTTCGCCGTAATTATAGTTGCAATTAAATTCAAATTTTGCGGCAAGGTAATCTCTTAATTTAGCAAATCCGCTGCAATTCGAATTTTCGTAAGATCCTTCGCTGTAAACGTAACTTGCGTTATAACTCTTGAAGAAACGTAAATTTTCGGGAATGGTTTCGAAGCTGTTATACGGATAAAAATACATCCAGTAGTTCACCTCGTAAAGCCAAAGATACATTTTTCCGCCAAGACCCGCCCATGCTTTTACGGCATTGGCATAAACCTGATTTTCGATTTCGTAAAAACTGTGAACGTAGTTTGCCGCAGAAGCCGCGTATTCGACCGAAACGCGATTGTGGCAATAAAGTTTTTCCGTATTGCCGTTTTCGTCTTTTTGCAAAACAGCCTGAACGGTGTCGTTTTCGTCCTTTATAAATCTGTAAAGATCGTCGGGCTGCCCCTTTCCTTCTTCGTCGTATATGATATCTCCGTTCGCATTATGCACAACGGGGGCTTTAACGCCCGTGCCGTAAGCAAGAAGAATTATATTGAATTCCTTGTTTTCGGAAAAGCCGTCTTTTCTCGCCTGATCGGAATCGAGATATTCGCTGACCTTATCGGCAACGTCGTTCGTAAACGTAAGCATCGCTCCGGAAATCGTGTTTCCGTAATGCTCATAGGATTCGCGGCAGGCGTCGCACGAACAATGCGTAACGTCGTTATAGCCTAACATTACGTCGTTTTGCGAAATTCTGATGTTATCCACGCTCGGTTTTGCCTTCATAAAGCCGATTATGGCATTCGTATAGGTTTCCGTCATCGCGTTGTATTCGGTTTCGTCGCCGTGTGCGGTAAAGCAAGGTTGCCACTGATCGTTTTTAAGTTTTCCGTTTTCAATCTCCATAGTATCGGAGAACCAGAGAGGATGAGCGGCTTTCTCGGCTATAGTAGTAAAGTCCGTAATGTTATGAACGGCGTTCGTTCCCGTGTTCAGAATAAGTTCGCCCGTGGAAAAGCCCATATCGTACTTTTTGGCGGAAGTCATTTTATTGCTTGCCACGCGATAAGCGTAATCGGGAGCCTCAACGATATCCATTGCGGGAATAGTTCCGTCCGCCCCGACGAAAACGACCATATCCGCCGACAGCTTTTCATAGCCTAAAACGTATTTCAGAAACGCTATCGCGCCCATCTGGTAACCGCGGTCGGTATAAGCCTGAATAAACACGCTTTCTCCGACGGTTGTAACCATATACCCGGAAACTCCGAGTTCGGAATAATCGGGCAAAGAAAGCCCCGCTTCTTCAAAAGCGTCGTCCTTGCCGATAAAGATATATTTTCCGCCCACTTCCCCTTCGCCGCTCTCGGGAACGTCAACCTTGCTCGCGGCGAAAGTCTGTCTCTGTATAAGGCTTACCGCGCCCGTGGTTTTCCAATCCCCGCCGACGATTTTATATTCCGTCGAGCCGTTTTTGACGAACGTCCCGACGGGTTTGTCGTAATTAACGTTTACGTTATGCAACGAGTTAGTAACGTAATGCGCTTCGCCCGCCGTTGCGGGAGACACGGGAGCCGGGATATTTCCGTCCGCACCCGATGTATCGCTGCCGCCTCCTTTCTTCTTGCAGGCGGTAAGCCCCAACGCAACGCTTCCGGAAAGACACAATGCGGTTAATAAAGAAATTATTTTTTTACCTTTCATCTTTTTTCTCCTCATTCGACCGTTACGACAAACGATTCGGTCGATGTGTTGCCGAACTCGTCGCTTACGGTTATAAACATAACGTACTTGCCGGCTTTCGTCGTTTTGAAAGAATTGGAACTGCCGTCGAGAATCGTCATTTTTCCTTCGGTATTTATAACGTATTTCATTACGGTAAGTTTATCCGACGCGGTTACGTTATCCGTAGCCGTGAAGTCCGGAAGAATTATCGTATCGCCCGCTTTGGCGGTTTCGGTGTATTCCGAAGTTATCGCGATTACGGGAGCTTCGTCGTCGATAACGTTGATATATGCGGTGAATTTTCTGCTGCCCACCGCCCAATTCTCTTTGTTTGCGGTATATTTTGCGTTCCAGACTCCGTATTTATTAAGTTTTACGACGTATTCTTTGCTTGCGTCAACGTTTTCGAGCCTTACGCCGTTTATATCCGACGCGATATTTCCTTCGCCGTCATAAACCGAAAGTTTAACGGAAACGTTAGGAGAAAAAGTGTCTCCCGCCGTAACGGAATTAAGAACATATTCGTCGCCTAAATGATAGTTTCCGCCGTAATCGCCGTTGATGCTTATAGTCGGCTTTGCGTAATCTCCCGTATCGGAAGAAAGAACGTTGCCTGAAACGGCGTCGACTTTGTATTCCGCCCCGCGGGAAGCGTTTTCAACCGCAAAATCGAAATACACTTTGCCCGACGGGAATCCGTCGAACTCTTCTCCGTTATCGTATTTGCTTACGGGAACGTTGGTTTTATTGAACGAGAATTTACCGTTCTTATAACCGACCCTTACGCCTTCTGCGCCCGCGGTTAAAACGGTTTTAAGATCAAGCGCGAAGTCTCCGCTCGAAACGGTTGTTCCCGTAGAACTTACGGCGATGTTCAACGTTGCCGAGACAGAGGGGTTTTCCGAATCTTTAAGCGTTACCTTTATGCCGCTGAACTTGGTGAGTTTTGCAAACGTGGTAAACTCCACCATGAACGCGTCGGCAACCTGTGCGTTTGCGAATGTCCATTTAACTTCGGCAGACGCCTTTTCGACTGCAATCAGAACGCCCTTTTCAAACTCGTTTCCGTTATCGTCTACGTAACTCGTAATAAAACCTTTGCCGTAGAAATATTCCGAACAGTTTATATCCTGATCGTCGCGGATTTTCAGCACCGCAACTTCGTAAGTTCCGTTATTGTATTCCTCTTTTCCGCAATAATACGTTATTTTTACCTTATCGCCGCTCTTCTGCGCAACGGGTATGAACGATTCGCCCGAAGTATATGTTTCGGTTTCTCCGTTTTGATACTCCACTTTAACCGAACAAAGCTTCTTTTCCTGTTTACCGGACGAATAGTCGTCGCAGTAAAGTTCGGGTAAAAGATATTCGGAACCCTCGATGAAAACGGGCGCGAGATTTACGTTCTCGTTAAAGAACGGTTCTTCGCTCGCGACGGCGTTAATCGTGACAGACTCGCTCGCTGTATTACCGACGTAGTCCGTCGCGGTGTAAGTAACCGTCCATTTGCCGGCTTTTTCGAATCTGAATCCTTTGGTTACTTCGAAATTCTCACCGTTAAAAGAAGCGGTAACCGTTATATTCTTATCTCCGCTGCCGCCTTCGACGGTCGCTCCGCCGAAATCGACGGGATAACCGAGTTTTACCGAATCGCCCGTTTCGGGTAAAGCCGTAAATCTTATCGGAGGAATATATCCGCCCGCGTGCATGATATACACTTTTTCGCTTTCGTTTCCGGAATAATCCTTAACTTTATAAACGATCGCATAATACCCGGATTTTTCAGGCACGAACGCGCCGTTAAGAACGCTTACCGAAACGGGATATGCAGACGAATAATTGTAATATACGTTGACGTCGGGAATAAGTTCTCCCGAATAATCGTCGTAAGCGTCGGCCGTCGGAACGGTATAGCTCTTACCGACGACGCCCTCCGGCAAATTTTCATAGCCGGTGTTTACCGTTATGATCGGAGCGTCGTTATCGGAAAAAGAGTTGCCGACGATATCCGCACCGAGAACTTTTGTTAAACAGAAATTAGCCGTAGTCGACGAATAACCGGAAGCCGAAAGGCTTAAACGCACCTTATCGCTCTTAAAACCCGTCCATACGTCTTTGTAATAATCGACGCTGTTGAGTTGCGAAACAAGATTTCCCTGAGCGGAAACTTTCGTGGTAAGAGCGTCGAACGCAACGGAAATAATCCACTTGTCGGGAGCGAGCGAAGTCGTCGCGCCGCCCCATTTAAGATTCACTCCGTCGTCCGAATTGAACTGTGCGACCCACGACCCTAAAATCAACGTACCTTTCCCGTTATTGACTTCGAGTCCGCTCGACCTTTCATATCCCGTCATCACCTGTCCCTGACCTGCCGCGGCGATACACATCTGTCCGAGCGCGTTACCGTTTATCGTCCAGCGCATGATATCGACGTTTACGTAAATCGACGGATAGGACGCGTCCGTCAGCGTGAGCGTAAGCTTATCGAAATCGGGCGTGCCGCGCTTATCGGGAGTTATAAAACCTTCGATAAGATTATTCACGGACGTTAAATCCGCAACGTCGATAAGTTTCGTAAATGACAACGTGTCGCCCTTTGCCAGACGAACTTTGAGTCCCTCGGAATTTGCTTCGAATTCGGTATATTTGCCATACTCGGCTAAGCTTTCCGCTCCGCTCATGTTATACGCGGTGTATCCGACGTTGAAACCGAAAGTTTTTACATAGATTTTGCCGCCGTCGGTCGCCATGTATTTGACGCCGTATTCCCCTGCCTGCGACAAACGGACTTCGTCGCTTCCGTAATTCGTTCCGTCGGGAAATTCGACAACCGAAGTCGCCTTCAGTTCTTTTCCGTTTACGCTTAAAACGTAATCGGGAACTTTAAGCGTTTCTCCGAAAACGTAACTCTGCTTTATCTCGCCGCCTTTCCATTCCTCGGCGCGCGCGCTTTTTATTCCGACCGCACCCATCGCTGCAGCCGAAACTGCCGCAATCGCGAATGCGGTTACGGCAAAAAATTTCAGTTTGCTTTTAAAACTTTTATTTTTAATTTCTTTTTTCATCATATCTCTCTTAAAAAATTATCCTTTCACTCCGCCCACGGTAAGATTCCCGAGCAACCGTTTGTGGAAGCAAAGGAAAATTACGAGAACGGGAAGCAAAAACATCATCGGGGCAGCCATTTTTACGGGCATCTTCGCGAAATAATTGAACGAACTGCTCTTTATCCAGTACAACGCTTCGGATATGGTAGGATGCGTGGGAAGATAAAGCATCGGAGTCTGAAAGTCGTTCCAATAGGTTACGAACATAATCAGCAAAACCGTAAAAAAAGTATTTTTGGCAAGCGGCATCGAAATTCTCGTCATGATACAGAAATCGCTTGCGCCGTCTATCTCCGCGGCTTCGCTGTACGCGTCCGGTATAGACGAGAACACCTCGTGAAACACAAGAAAATAAAGACCTAAAAAGCCCGACTTCAATATCCACATTCCGAACATGTGATCGTAAATACCCATTCTGATTACTACCTGCAATTCGGATGCCTGACTGCCGACTATGGGGACGACCATACATACGAGAACCGTACCGTAAACGATCTTTGAAAATTTATATTTATATCTCGCGCAGAGATATGCCGTTATGCACGGCACGAGGGTTGCGACGAACGCGCTTCCGACGGAATATAAAATCGAATTCATAATCATGTCTCCGGTTGAAATAACCGTCTTTACCCCGTCGATAAGTTTTTCTACCTTATATTCGTGCAAGACGTAGGAAAAGTTATCGAAGTACCACGGATCCGGCAAACCGTACTTATTACCAAGAAAGTCGTTCGGGTCTTTAAGCGAGGTCAGAAACGCCCAGATCAGCCATATTATCAATATCGCGCAATACAAACCGAGTATTATCGCCATAACTATCGTCAAAGGCGACATTCTGTCTCTCGTTACGTCCTGTTTACGTTTTAATTTTTTCACGTTCAGTCCTCCTTCGGTCCGTATTTATCGAGCAGATACTTAACCAGAAACGTGAGCGGCACCGCTATTATCGTGATCATAAGCCCGAGCGAAGCAATCGTCGGATATTCCGCCATGTTCTGTTTCGCCGTGTATGTTTTTACGTAAAGCAAATATCCCAGCGTCATCGTCTCGTTGTTGGGGGTTGTCCCGAAGAAAATGAAATCGTTGATCTGGTTGGTGAATATACCCGCCACGCCCGTTACGAGAAACACCGAAACGGTGGAGAAAGACATCGGCAGAACGATATACCAGAACTCTTTAATTCCGCTTGCCCCGTCCAGATGCGCAGACTCTATAACTTCCGTCGAAATCGAAGACATTTTATTGGCATACATCAGGACGGAAGTTGCGAAACCTATAAAAATGTTATAAAACATTACGGTTGCAAATCGTCTGTCCATGCTGAAAAAGTCTATTTTTCTGTTCATATGGAACACTTTTTTAAGTATTTCCGCCAAAACGTTATTCATAAACGAAACGTAAATACTGACGAGAACTATGCTCGACAATATCGACGGCAAAAAAAGCATTACTCTGAAAAAGCCCGAAGCGGGCAATTTCTTGAATATGTAATACGAAAAGAACAACCCGAGCGGCACGCCGACAACGAGAGTGATCAGGTATACTTTTACCGACACTCCCGCCGCGCGAATCATCTGGTCGAACATCGTGGGATCTTTGAACCACCGCGTAAAATTCTCAAAGGTCCACTTAAATTTACTGTAATCGTATATGTCTATATTCTTAAACGACAACAGAATCGAGTTGAAGTTTACAAACAGATAAAATATAACGAATTGCAGAACGGGATACGCCATAAACGCGCAGTAAAATATAAGTTTTCTATTCGAGCGCGAACGGACGCTGTTTTTTTCCGTCATATTTTATACCTCTTTCCAGAAAGCAGATCCTCTCTTCTTCCAGTATGCATAACTCTTCAGGAAATAATCTTCGCCGCTCTTTGCGCTTACGCCGTCTTTCAGAATCGTCACGGGCGTACCGGGTTGTACGCCGATAGTGTTAACTTTGGTAGGAATCAAGTCGCTTCGATTTTTGAGATAGAACGGAGCGTTTGAATAATAACTGAAGGTTTCCGCTTTTTTATTGTAGTTTATAAGGGTTTTCGTGAAGTAGTTCGCTTTATTATAAGTTTCGGAACTTACTTCATAATCAAAATCCTTAAGAGCATGAGTTATATCGGTAAATTTATCGAGAGCCTCGTTACTGCAAGCATACTGAACAAAATCGAGCGCAGCCTGTTTTTTCGAGCCGAGATTCGATTTCACGCAAACCGCAGCTTCAAGGTAATCAAGGAATACGTTGTTTCCTTCTGCAAGTTTCGCAGCGTTAGCCTTCGGGAGAGACATCCAACCGAATTTACGATTTTGTTTTGAATATTTCTCGTCCTTTTTTGCCATATTGTTAAAAACGACGTTAGCTTCGGCTTCCCACCAGGATCCGTCTACATACATAGCATACTTCTCGTCCGAAACAGACATGTCGGTGCCGGATTTAAGGAACATTTCCTGAGCGTCGGTCTGCGTGAACGCAGTGTTGAAACCGTCTTCGTTATAGTAATCTTCCTTGGAAACCATACGTTTTACAAAGTCGAGCGCATAATACTTACCCGCCTGACGGAACACGTCGTATCCGTTGGTATAATCGATCGTCGCGCTTTCGATAACGGGTTCGCCGTTTTCCTTTACAACTGCCGTTCCGTCGCCGTTAAGTTTAACAAGATCGGTAGCGTTGCCTTTGAAAGACATATTGAGTTCCATTTGTTCAAGCCCTTCGTATTCCGCAACCAAAGCGTTATAAAGAATGTTGATGTAATAATCGGAAAAAGTTCCGGGAAGCATAAACGGAGTAACGCCTCTTTTGAGCATTTGTCCGCAGAGATAAAAGAACTCGTCATACGTTGCGGGAAGTCCGTCGTCCATAGAATAATCGATGCCGTTTTCCGTTCCCGTTTTTCCGTCCGGTCCTTTGCTCTTGTTCGGGTTGGTTTTGCTTATGAGCGAGGTCGTTTCGGAATCCGAAATATAAAATCCGTATTCATCGAAAATTTCAACGTTGTAAATAAGCCCCATTGCCCCCTTGTAGTGAGGAAGCGCGTAATACTTCTCCTGTACGCCTTCCGACGTAACGCCGCCGAAATACGAAATCTGCTTGTCGTTCATTTTGGAACGAATTGTTTCGTTATCGTATTTGCTTGTCCCCGTAACGATTCCCGTAAGGTCTTCGAGCGCGCCGCTCTGACGCCAAGCGTAATAATCTCCGCCTTCCATAAAGAATACGTCAAAGTTAGAATTCTTTATATCATCCGAAGACCACTGTTTCATTGCGCCCTCATGGCGAACCTGAACGCCCTTTTTGCCCTCTTCGTAAACGGTGTCCTTGTTTGCTTCCTCGAAGTCTGCTTCGAGCTGATACAACCACTCGTCTTTAAACCCTGCATTATACGTCCAGACATAAACCTGCGTTTTGGTATCATCGTAAGTCTTGTCCGACTGTGCGCCGTTGTTGCCGCCGCCGCCCGAACTCGGCTTACCGCACCCGACAAACGAAACTGCCGACGTTAACGCAATGCCCGCCGCCAGAACCGATGTTAACAACTTGTTTCTTTTCATTATGATTTACTCCTTTTGCCTGCGACGCGAAATACGCGCGGGCATAATTTCATACTCTTATTATAATACATACGGCAATTGTTGTCCATACTCATATTTATTATTTTTTACGAATTTCTATTGTCTTTGTTTTTTGCTTGCAATTTTCTTCTTCTTTGTGGTATATTTAAATCGGAGGTCGATATGGCGGTTATAACGTATAACAATTTCAGTTTTCATATTCAGCACAACGGCTACCCCGTGATGCACGACCACATTGGCACATACGAGTTTATATTTGTTTTAAGCGGAGAAATTCTGCATAAAATCAACGGCAGAAAGGAAATATTGGAACAAAACGCCCTTTGTTTTTTAACGCCGACCGATAAACACGCCCTTGAAAAGAATACCGACGACGCTATTTATATCAGTTTGTCCGTCGTCCGCGAACATTTTGAAAAACTGCTCGAATGGATCGCTCCGGATATACAACGGCGGGCGTTCAACAATTACTTAAAAATTAAAATTTCTTCCGATTCCGCGGCGGATATAACCAAACTGACGGATAAGGCGCTCACTTCGGAACCGAGCGTTCATTACGAATTTCTACACCTTATAACCTGCATTTTAGTCCGCAAAATAATAACTTACCACTACGGTAAGGCAATAACGAAAAACTATCATCACGCCGTTGAAAAATTTATAAGATTGCTCGACGTTAAAACGAATTTATCCGTTCCGCTCGACAAACTCGTGTGGCAGACGGGTTATTCTTACACGCATCTGAACAAACTTTTTTTGCAGGATACGGGCGTAAGCATAGGAAAATTTTTCACCAAAAGAAAACTCGATTACGCCATGACGGCGATTAAATGTTCGGACGAGTCCCTGCAGTCTGTTTCCGACACGCTCGGATTTTCCACCTATTCGCACTTCTCTTCGTTTTTCAAAAAATGCACGGGAATTTCCCCGTTGCAATACCGGCAGAATTCAACCGCATCGTTCATCGTTTAAACTGAAAGAGGCTGTAAAAAGCCGAACAAAATCGAATATTTTTCTCAATTTATAAAAAAAGACTGCATTTCCGTCTCTCGCTTCCCCTTTCGGGGAAAGCGTCGGCACTGCCGACGATAGAGGTCATGTAGCCTTTATTATTTTATCGTTTTTTTAATTGTGTTTTTTTACGCTCAGCCTTACGATAAGATTTACGACGGCAACGATAACGCACGCCGCACTCAGCGCGGCAAGCAGAAGAAAAACGGCGTTCCAGCCCGATCCGTCGGCAAACGCGCCCAGTCCGTATGCGCTTAACGTGCTTCCGACATAGCAAAGTCCGTTCATGATTCCCGCAAGCAAACCCGCGTTGAATTGTTTTTTAAGGTACAGCGGAGCCATGCTCGTTATAACGTTATTGGTTGCGGAAGTAAGGAGCGACACGCCCGCAAGACAGGCAAGCGTAACGACAACGCCGCGCGTTCCGCCGCCCGCTATCGTAATGCAAAACGTTAAAACCGCAATCGCGGCAAACGCCATTCCGCACAAATCCACGAAATCGCGCACTTTTTTGTTAAGCGCGACGGCAACCGACGTACCGAAAAGCGCGAGCAAAGGCATTACGAGCGTCAATATTATCCCTATCGAATCTGAAACTCCGTACTGCTCTTTGAGTATCGCGGGAACCCACGTGGTAAGCCCGTCCTTGACGAGATTGGTTATAACGGCGAAAGCCCCGAGCGCGATTACCGAAATAACAATCGTTCCGCCCGCTTTTTGCCCGCCGCTTTTTTCCGCGCCCGTTTCCGAAACGGCGCTTTCTTCCGATTTCTCCGCAATGCACGCCTTTGTCAACTTGTCGTAACACAGCGTCCAGACGACGGCTATCGTCGGCAAAATTACCGACGCGAGATAAAAAATCACGCGATAGCAACCGATTGCCACAAACAGCGCCGAAAGCCCGTAGACGGCGAAAGTACCCGCCGCGACGGTAGTACCCATCGCCACAACAACTTTCGGGGAATATTCCGATTTAAGGGTTTCGGATAAAAGCCTGATAAGGCACGGCCATAACACGGACAGCGACGCGCCGTTTATCAGCCATAAAAATCTGATAACGGTAAAATTTCTTACGAGTCCCACGGACAGATTGCAAACCGCGGATATAAGCAAAACGCAGAACACGAGGTGTCTGATATGATATTTTTTGCAAAAAATTCCGTTTATTATCTGTCCCGCGCCGTAAGCGAAAAAGAAAAAGGTGCTTGCCATTCCCGCCATCGCGTGCGTAACGCCGAAATCTTTTTCTATATTGACGATATTCGCGCTATAGCCCAGCTTTCCTATGTAAGAACAAGCGTATACAAGCCAGCAAATCAGCAAAAGCGACGCGGCAGAACCGCTCATTTTGTTCCCGCCGCGTTTTGCTTTTTTTTCGCAGATATCCGTATTTTTCGTCATATAACCACCTTGCAAGTGCCGAAACCGCTTACGTAATGTTTTTTCACGCCTAAAAGTTCCATCCATTTCCGCGTAAGCGCGGTGCCGTACATTCTTATTCTTCCCGCTTTTTTAAGCGCTTCTCCGTCTGAAAGATAATCGGGTATTTCCGCTTCTTCATACAGCCACTTCGGGGCGCACCAGAAACACGCCTCAGGCATAATTTCGGCATAAACTTCCATAGAAACGTTCATATGCCCGTGATGAGCCATCTGGCAATAATCCGCTTTCAAATCGTCTTTGCTTTCGCGGAACAACCTGTCGCCGCCGTCCGGACCCAAATCGCCTAAGAAGATAACCGATTTTTTCTCGCCCGACAACCTGAACACAAGCGAGGAATCGTTCATCAGATTCGCGTAAAGCCCGCCCGTATAGGAATATAAAATATCGATAGTTACTTCGTCTACGATTATTGTATCTCCCTTTTTAACGACGCGGGCTTTACCCGCAAACTTGTTTTTCACGGCATTGAATGCGGGAATCATCTCGTTTAATTCTTCGCGGAAATACTCAAGATCGGGGACGGCTGTTACGCCGATAAGCTCGTCATAATCGGGAAAATTGTAATAAACCGCCTCTATATCGAAATCCGCGCCGCCGTTTTTTGCCATTTCATGCACGAAACCGTCGATATGATCGCTGTGCGCGTGCGTTAAAAACCACGCCGAAACATGCCTGCCCGCGACGTATTTTTTCAGAAGCGGCATATCTTCCCGCCTGCCGCCGTCCACGATTATTACGTTGTTTTTCTTCGTAACGATAACAAAACTCATCATAAACTCGCTCGTTTCCGTCAACATATACATTTCGGTATTCATTTTATCTCTCCGAATTTTATTTTTACAGCGTTTTCTTTTTTTCCGAGGTCAACATCGTTAAAATGCGCTTCTCCGTCGCCGCAACCGAGAACTGCAAAACGAGTGTCGGGGTAAATCACGTTGTTTTCGAAATAAACTTCGCCGCATAATTTTTCGGCTTTCGCCGCCGCATACTCTTTTCCGTTTAAAGTAATGCGGAAGTTCAAAGGAAACGTCTGCCCTTCGCCCGCGCTCGAAAACACCATGTATTCTATTTGTTTTTCCGTATTTCCGAGCAAAAACATAAGCGTGTAAACTCCGCCGCACTCGAAACCCGTGTAGCTCGGTTTTATTCCGCCGGAATACAGAATTTTTTCGTCTTCGCCCGCAAATTTAACTTTTATCCGCGCGTTCGGCGTGCCGAAACCGTCGTGCATCATAAAGTCGCAGTATAAAACGCCGTTTTTGTCGGCACGCTCGATCGAAACGCGGATATCGTCGAGAGTTTTATAAAGATTGACGTATTTTTCGACGTAATCTTTGCGCGGAACTATCCCCGAACGATATTTCTCTTTAAGATAAGACGATATTTCTTCGCTTATAAGGTAAAGTTTTTTTGCGCGATCTATATCGCCAAGCCCCGATTTTACGGCGGCTTTCCCGGCGGCGCAGAACCTTCCCCCGCCGTAAACGAAAAATAATTCGTCGGTCGCCTTTTCCGTAATCGTCTTAGCGTATAATTCCGCAAACGAGCGGAAAAGATCGGCGCAAACGTCATTTTTAAGCCCGTCTGCTGCGTTTTTCGCTTTTTCATGCTCGCTCCGCAGAGTTTCTACGACGGAGGCTAAAATGTCGCGGAATTGATTTTTTACAAAAAAATCAACTTCCGCCATAGCCGTGCTTATATAGGCGGAATGATACATCGGAACGTCCGCGGAAAGAAGTTTCCCCGCAACCGCGCCGCTCCCCGTAATCTCCTCGTAAACCGAGCGGAAATCGTTTTCGGTTATTCTGCCCGACCAGAGTCTCCCCGCCGCCGCCATAACGGGATAAGTACATAAGTAAAAAGAAGCGGATTTTTCCCATGAAGTGGCAACCGCGCCCATAGGGTTGTATTTCATCGCATAACGCGTTAACGTTTTTACGTTATACGCCGAAGAATACTCGCCCATATACGCGCAAAAAAGATACTTAAAACCCAACTTGTCGTAAAGGTAAAACCAATCTTTTTTTATTCTGCCCGTCCAATGCCCGGCGGGCAGATCGCCTATAAAATAATAATTCCAGTTACATAAAATTATATCGCGGGGAAGCTCGCGCAAAATGTCGGCATACTCGAAAAAATCATCCCACATCATCATGGTTTTACCGAGTTTTTTAACGAGGTCGTATGAGCGCAAAATATGCTTTAAAAACATTTGCGCTTTGCTCTCGCCGCCTTTAATTCGCTCACGGCAACGCGGGCATACGGCAAAATCGAAAGGCTCGTCAAGCCCCATATGAATATACGGCGAAGTGAATACGGACGAAACTTCCGAAATATACTTTTCAAAAAACTCATACAGCTTTTCGTTTGAAGAACAACCGCACGTACCGCGCAAAGCGGCAGAAAAACCCCTGCCTTCTTTTTGTTCGTTTTCGCATTCGCTCAAATTTTCGAGTTGCGGATAGGCGAACATTTTTTCCATATGCCCGAGATTTTCAAACACGGGAATAAGCGAAACGCCCTTTTCGTCGCCGTATTTCACAAGCTCGCGCATTTCGTCGAGCGAATATGTATCGTCTTTATCGAAATATTCCGTTTCGCTTGTGCGAACCGCGTTTTCGAGATAACAAAGCATTGCGTTGTAACCGTTTTCAAAAGCAAAATCTATATAGC
>JAJWOJ010000113.1 GCA_021635425.1 Clostridiales bacterium
GGGCGAACGCGGGAAAATCAACGCTCGTTAACGCGCTTGTCGGCGAAAAAGTCTCGATAGTTTCGCCCAAGCCGCAAACGACGAGAGACAGAATATACGGCGTTTTGACGACCGATAAATATCAGATTGTTTTTGAAGACATGCCGGGGGTTTACAAGGCTTCGAGCCTTCTCAATTCCAGAATGCAGAAGACGGTTGACCTGACCGCCCGCGATACCGACCTTATTCTGTTCGTTATCGACGGTCACGAGGGGCTTAAAGAAGACGATTTGTCATTGCTCGGAAAATATACGAAAATAGGCGCGCCGGTCATCGTCGCGCTTACGAAAATCGACATAATGCCCAAGGAAAAACTTCCCGAAGAGCTTGTCGCGGTGTCCGAAAAAGAGGGTGTGAGCGAAGTCGTTCCCGTGTCGGCGAGGAAGAGAAGAAACACGCTCGAACTTTTGTCGGCGATTTTAAAATATCTTCCCGAAGGCGAGGAGGGCGAATACGTATTTAACCCCGACGCGATTTCCGATAAATCGGAAAAATTCATGATCGCCGAGATAATGCGCGAAAAAATACTCGTCGGTTACGACAAGGAAATTCCGCACGGCGTCGCGGTTACGGTTAACAAATTCGAACGCCGCCAAAACGGAATTTACGATATAGATCTCGATATCGTATGCGAAAAAGCCAACCATAAAGCTATTCTCATCGGCAAGGGCGGAAAGGCTTTGAAAGAGACTTCCACCATAGCCCGCGAAGCGATGGAAAGGTTTTTAGGCGCGAAGGTTTTTTTGAAAACATACGTTAAAGTAAAGGAGAACTGGCGCGACAACGCAGGGCTTCTGCACGATTACGGATACGATTTGAAAAAAGACGATTAAATCGTAAAAGCCGCCGTATAAGTCGATAAAAGAGCTTTTTTGTTAAAACCGAAACGAATAATACGGGCAAAACGGCATATAATATCCGTATGAAGAAACCCGAAGATAAAGTCTGGGAACTGTTCGAGAGGACGGGTAAACCCGGCTATTACATGCTTTATAAAAAATTGAAAAACAAAGACAAACAATAAATCGTCCGATAATAAACCGTTCGTGTTTATCGACCGGCGGTTTAGTTTGTCGGCAAGCGAAGATTATGACGTACAAGGTAAACGGAATAACGCTTTTCGGGGTGAATTACAGGGAAAGCGACAAAATGTTGACGATATTCACCGTCGAAAAAGGCAAAATCGGAGCGGTGGCGAGGGGCGTAAGAAAAGCAAACGCCAAATCGAAGCAGATTTCCGAGCCTTTTTGTTTTGCCGAAGCCGTGATAAGCGAAAAATCGGGGCGGAAAACGATTACCGAAATAAACCCTTTCGATAACTTTTATCCCGTCCGTACCGACGTCGTGAAATATTATGCAGGCATGTGCGCCTTAGAGCTTACGAATGCCTTTATGCCCGAAGGTTTGGTTGCCGAGGGGCATTTCGTTTTATTGGCGGAATTTTTAAAAAAGTTAGCCTATAGCACGATTAACGCTGTAAATTTGCTTGTAAAGTTCTTTTACGACGCCGCGGAGGAAAACGGTTTTGCGATAAATCTGTCCTTTTGCGGCAGGTGCGGCAAGCCCATAGAAAAGAGAGTTTTTCTTTCTTCGAGAGAGGGGATCTGCGTGTGCGAGGCGTGCAGAAAAGAGGGCGACGGAGGCTATTCGATAGATACCTATAAATATCTCAAAAAAATATCCGAAAACGATACGGAGGCGGGCGACGATAAGCTCCGCAAAAACGGACTTAAATTTTTCGGGTATTATTTAGAGAAAGTTTCGGGAGTGAATCTGAAAAGCCTGCCCGAACTTATAGCCTTGATTTAGCCGTTTATTACGTTTACCATATAATATATCGGGAATACGCCGGGCGTTCCGCGAGGTTTAACGATTTTGACTAAGCGGAACGCCTTTTTGCTTTTTCAGGGAAAAATCCGAAAAAAAACAGATAAACAAAGCTTTATTTCCGCAAGGATAGCCTTTCGTGCGGACGGACACCCGTTTCGTTCGCATTATTTTATAAAAAAAATGCAAAAATTGCAAAATTAACGATAATTTGCTTGAAAAAATATTTTAAATGTTTTATAATAGCGAATGGAGAAATAAGTTAAAAAATCTTTTATTTCAGATTTAATTCAGGAGGAATTTTTTACATGGCTAAGAAAAAATACGTCTACCTCTTTACCGAAGGTAACGCAAAAATGCGTGATCTTCTCGGCGGAAAGGGCGCAAACCTCGCAGAGATGACCAACATCGGTCTTCCCGTACCGCAGGGCTTCACCATTACCACCGAGGCTTGCACTCAGTATTATGAAGACGGAAAACAGATCAATCCCGACATTCAGGCGGAAATTATGGAATACATCGAAAAGATGGAAAAAATTACCGGAAAGAAGTTCGGCGATAAGGAAAATCCCCTTCTCGTTTCCGTTCGTTCGGGCGCAAGAGCTTCCATGCCCGGCATGATGGACACCATTTTGAACCTCGGCTTGAACGAAGACGTAGTTGAAGTCCTTTCCAACAAATCGGGCAACCCCAGATGGGCTTGGGACTGCTACAGAAGATTCATTCAGATGTTCTCCGACGTCGTTATGGAAGTCGGCAAGAAATATTTTGAAAAGCTCATCGACGAGATGAAAGAGAAGAAAGGCGTAACGCAGGACGTAGAGCTTAACGCGGACGACCTTAAAACCCTTGCAAATCAGTTCAAGGCAGAATATAAGAAACAGCTCGGCACGGATTTCCCGTCCGACCCGAAGGTTCAGCTTTTCGAGGCTATAAAAGCCGTATTCAGAAGCTGGGATAACCCGAGAGCGAACATTTACAGAATGGACCACGACATTCCTTACAGCTGGGGTACCGCCGTTAACGTACAGATGATGGCGTTCGGTAACATGGGCGACAACTGCGGAACGGGCGTTGCGTTCACTCGTAACCCCGCAACCGGCGAAAAGGGTCTTATGGGCGAATTCCTTACGAACGCTCAGGGCGAAGACGTCGTTGCAGGCGTAAGAACGCCGATGCCGATCGCTAAAATGGCTGAAATTTTCCCGAAGGTTTACGCTCAGTTCCAGGAAGTTTGCAAAACTTTGGAAAATCACTATCGCGACATGCAGGATATGGAATTTACCGTTGAAAACGAGAAGCTTTACATGCTTCAGACAAGAAACGGTAAGAGAACGGCTGCTGCCGCAATCAAGATCGCTTGCGACCTTATAGACGAAGGAATGATCACCGAGCAGGAAGCTTTGATGCAGATCGACGCTAAATCGCTCGACATGCTCCTTCACCCCACTTTCGATGCAAAGGACCTCAAAGCCGCAGACAAGAGCGACGTTGTAGGTAAAGGTATCGCCGCTTCCCCGGGAGCTGCCGCAGGTACCGTTGTATTCACCGCAGAAGAAGCGGCTAAAGAGGGTAAAGCAGGCAAGAAGGTTATCCTTGTAAGGCTTGAAACTTCTCCCGAAGATATCGAGGGTATGAAGTACGCTCAGGGTATCCTTACCGTAAGAGGCGGACAGACTTCGCACGCCGCGGTCGTTGCAAGAGGTATGGGTACTTGCTGCGTTTCCGGTTGCGGAGACATCAAGATGCACGAAGAGGAGAAGTATTTCGTACTTGCGGGCAAGACTTTCCGCGAAGGCAGCGAACTTTCTCTCGACGGCTCCACCGGTAACATTTACGACAGAATTATAAAGACGGTTCCCGCAGATCCCAACAGCGGATACTTCGGAAGAATCATGAAACTTGCGGATAAATATAAGGCTCTCGGCGTAAGAACCAACGCGGATACTCCCGCAGACGCTGAAAGAGCAGCCGAACTCGGCGCACAGGGTATCGGTCTTTGCCGTACCGAGCATATGTTCTTCGGCCCCGGCAGAATCGATAAGTTCCGTGAAATGATCTGCTCCGAAACGGTTGAAGAAAGAGTTGCGGCTCTCGATAAAATCGAGCCTATGCAGCAGGCAGATTTCGAAGGACTTATGGAGGCGCTTAAAGGCATGCCCGTTACCATTCGTTTCCTCGATCCGCCGCTTCACGAGTTCGTTCCCACGGACGAAGCCGACATCGAACTTTTAGCAAAAGCTAAGGGTAAAACCGTTGCCGAAATCAAACAGCTTTGCAACTCGCTTCACGAGTTCAACCCGATGATGGGTCACAGAGGTTGCCGTCTTGCGGTAACTTATCCCGAAATCGCCGTTATGCAGACCAAGGCTGTCATCAAAGCGGCTATCGCCGTTCAGAAACGTCATCCCGATTGGAACGTCGTTCCCGAAATCATGATTCCGCTCGTAGGCGAGGTTAAGGAACTTGCATACTGCAAGAAGACCGTTGTCGAAACTGCAGACGCGGTTATCAAAGAAGCGGGCGTTGACCTCAAATATGAAGTAGGCACGATGATCGAAATCCCGAGAGCGGCATTGACGGCAGACGAAATCGCAACGGAAGCCGAGTTCTTCTGCTTCGGTACCAACGACCTTACGCAAATGACATTCGGATTCTCGCGTGACGACGCGGGCAAGTTCCTTCCGTCCTACTATGCGGCTAAGATTTACGAATCCGATCCGTTCGCTCGTCTCGACACTATCGGCGTAGGCAAGCTCATGAAGATGGCTGTCGAACTCGGACACAAGACGAGAAAAGACCTTCACTGCGGAATTTGCGGCGAACACGGCGGCGATCCTTCGTCCATCGAGTTCTGCCACGAAATCGGCTTGAACTACGTATCCTGCTCGCCGTTCAGAGTACCGATCGCGCGTCTTGCGGCAGCTCAAGCGAACATCCGTAATCCGAGGGCGTAAGCTTTTGACGGAAAACGGTTAAATTCCGGCATTTTAATACTGAATTTTATGAAAAACAGCCATTCTCGCTTGAGTTTGGCTGTTTTTTTACTCTTCTGAAAGCGGGTGAAAATCGGGAAATGTGCTAAATTTATGGGGTGGTTCCTCAAATTGAACACTTTTCCATATATACTGTTGTATGTAAAAGAGGGCGATAAAAGAGAGGTATTTTATGTCGAAATATAAATTGATTATAGAGTATTACTTGAAAGGAAATAACCGCACGCAGATCGCTATGCTTTGCGATTGTTCGCGCACGACCGTCTGGACGGTTTTGAAAAAGGCAAACGCTATCGGTATCGGGTTTGACGAACTGAGCGGAATGAGCGAAAAAGAACTCGCTTATTTGCTTTTTCCCGAAAGGGCGAAACCGGGAGACGGGTATCTGATTCCCGATTTTAAGTGGGAAGAGTTTCAGATGGTTAAGCACCGCTCGTCGATAAGACTTTGCTGGCGGAGATATTGTAAACGCGCGGCAAAGCAAAACCTTACTGCATACAGTTGGAAAGTTTTTCTGACTTCGTATAACGATTACCGCCGCCCGAAAATACAGGTTGACGATCCGGACGACAAAATCAGGACAAAACTGAAACATTACAACTTTTTGTTGGCTTATTGCGAGAACGATAAGGTGATGTATTCCGTGATTCAGACGGAAAAGGAAATGTGGCTGAAATCGTTGGGGCTGGACGAAAATAAAATCATAGACGATAGGGAAAAGTAAAATAAATTAAAACTTCTTTGAATTTATTTCAAATACCTGTTGCAAAACATACCGGAATATGGTATAATTGAGTAAAGTAGTCAATGAGGTGTATTATGGCAGCAAGTTATAAAAAATTATTCAAATTACTGATAGACAGGGAGATGAAGAGCAAAGAACTCGCCGCGCTCGCAAAAGTAAGCCCCGCAACGCTTGCAAAAATGAAAAAAGACGGCGTTTCGGTGAATTCCGACGTGCTAATAAAAATTTGTACGGCACTGGGCTGTACGCTTGACGATATCGTCGAAATCGTGGACGACGAAAAATAATTGCCAAAACAGAGAAAAATATTTTAATTATAACCGTAGTTGTCATGTTTTGTATGATAAAATAGAAGTATTTAATAACTGGATTAGCAAGAGGGATAAAATGAACCGCTGTTTATATAATAACAAATTTGAAAAATTTTTGAATACGGAAGATAATTTTGTGTTTGGACAATTATGTGATAATTATCATGGTGAAGCGCTTACAACAACAAGAGAAGCGTGGAAAGCTGAAATTGCCATCATGAAGGAAGTTTTATCTGGATTGTCTGATAAAAATGGCGATATTATATTTGAATACGATATTCCTCGTTTAGGAAAGAGGGTAGATATAGTTTTATTGTATAAAGGTATTATATTTTGCCTTGAATTTAAGGTAAATCAATCAAATATTTTAGAGGCTGACATCGATCAGGTTCTGGATTACGCGCTTGATTTGAAAAACTTTCATTTTTATAGCCAAGATAGAGTTATTGTTCCGATTTTAATTGCAACTAACTATAAAAATTGTTCTACAAACATTCAAATGTCGGTTTATGACGACAGGGTTGTAAATCCGCTTGTAGCTGGTGCTTTTGGCGTAGGAACTCTGATAAAAAAAGCATTAACTAAGTTTCCGAGTGAAACCCCTGTGAATCCAAACTGGATAATTAGTCCGTATGCGCCTACGCCAACTATTATCGAAGCGGCTAAATCTTTATATGAAAATCATTCTGTTGAAAGTATCACTCGCCATGAAGCGGACAAGGTTTCTACAGATAAAACAATTTCTTACATTTTACAGGTAATTAAAAAT
>JAJWOJ010000548.1 GCA_021635425.1 Clostridiales bacterium
CCTTATCTCCCCTTGCGGTGATTTTCGTGTAGTCACGCGTGTTTTCGCTCATTTGCTCTTCGTATTCCTCCTTTTTCTGTTTTTCAATTTTTCTTACCCTGTCTGCAAACAGGTCGATCAGTCCGGGATGTGCGGACGAATAAATGTGTTTTTCATCGGATTTGTCCTCATATCCTACCGTACCGTTTGCCCACTCTCTGTTTTCCGTTGAATATCGTCTGTCCCATTCGCTACGGCGGATCAGAGTCGTTACAATGTGCTTCACTCTTTCCAAGCCGTATTCGGAAATCAAGTCTTGTTCAAAACCTTTTCCAAGACTGTTATCCGCATAGTTGTCGGAAATAGCCTGTCCGATAGCCTGCATACACTCTTCGTCCAACGAGTGAGATAACAAGTATTTGTCCAACTCACCGTGTTCCTGCGCATAACTTCCCGAATGCAAATAGATGTTATCTTTTGCCGTTTCTCGTTCTCGCTGTTTCCGTTCCACGGCTTCCTGAACGTCCGTTACCGTAAATTTCTGCGTTTCATCTTCGCCAATATCTCTGCCGGCTTTCAAAAAGTCGATATGATGTTTTTTCAAGGTATCGCGTGCGATGTAGCAAACGGGCGATACGATTACATAGCGGTCGGCTTTCTCCTTAATGGCGTGCAAATTTGTAGAAGACAAACTTTCTTTGAAGTGATAATATGCAACGCCGCTTTCGTCTTTTCCGAGAAATACCGCCTGCGCTTCGTCGTGTTTTTTCTGTTCTTCCTGCATAATATCTTCGTGATAATGTTCGCAATAATCCTTAATATACAAAATCGTGTCATAACGCGTATTCAAACTTGCATTTTCGGCACTTACAAAATCATCGTAAAGATTTTTCAAAATCCCGCCCTTGTCCGCTTCCGTGTACAATGCGCGATAATACTCATCTTCCAACCCGTCATCGCCGTCATCACAAATGGCTTCATACAATTCGTACCTGACGTAAATCTCGAAATTACTTCGGAAAACTTCGTCCGCAGGCTGGCTTGTTATATTCGCTTTGAACTCTTCAAATTCTTTTTCGATACTGTTTACTACAAGCTCTTTGTAAT
>JAJWOJ010000114.1 GCA_021635425.1 Clostridiales bacterium
ATCTAATGATAAGTTAAGTGTTTTATGTTCTTTTCCAATCGTAATTAATGTGGCTAATCGTGGTATAATATCCTTTTCATCAGGCTGTAGAACGAATTCTTTGCCTTTAAAATTAACGTGAATTATAAAATCACTGATCTCTTTTGGAAAAATGCGGCTTAAGTTTCTGACAACGGTCTCTTTTAAAGAAGGAATGTTAACTTTAGGGGACCTCATTACGACAGCTGTCCCGTTGTTTGTTATATATTTTAGCGAATATTCCCCTTGTGACAACGTATGTAGTATTTCATTGTCTTTTTCGATTTTATTTGGAATGAATACACCGTTTGCAGTTCCGTCTCGCACAGTTATCAATTGAAAGCCGTTGGAAATAGATAGTGCTGCCAATTTACCAACCCCTTTTCTCCCCATTTTTAAGCGATGTTTTATTGATGTTCTAGCGTTTTGTTCGCTATTTCTCGATTCACTGCCGACATACAAGTATACATCGTTTAATGTTTCAGGAGTCATACCGCAACCATCGTCTTCGACTCTTATTTCATCATCGTTGATGCAAATATATACATTTTCAGCATCAGCATCGTAAGCATTTGCTATCAATTCAGCCAGCACAAAGTACATATTTGTATAAAGATCCTTACTTAACAGTTCCAACATTCTCGGACTTATCTTTAAAGTGTAATCCATTTTATCTCCTTATCATATGTTTTCGTCTAAATGCAGACGTATGCTTTCTCCGATTACTTCACCCAACCTAACGGGAACAGCATTTCCTATGTGACGTGCCACATCTCGCATGCAATAATCCGTAACGTCTGGCGGAAAGAATTCATAATCTTTGGGGAATGTTTGTAATAGAGCGCCTTCTCTAAGAGATAAGGCGCGATCCTGTTCGGGGTGTCCGTATCTCCCGGTACCGTAACAAAAAAACTGTGTCGTCATGGTCGGTCCGATTTTATCCCAAGACATCCTACCGTAAACAGACGTATATGTTTGTCCCGAATCTTTTTTGTGACAAGCGCATCTTAATTCTTCGGGCCAATCTTTCCAAGTCCCACCGGGAACAGACGCTTTAATACGTTTTAGATTTATTTCGGAAAGACTTGCCGTGCGGTGGAGTTTATCGAATTCATACATTTCTCCGGCTGCAATGGGAGGTAATTTTTCAATAAATGGACGAACCGTTACTTCTTTTCGCTTGTGAGTAGGAGAGAGAAGTGTAATCTCTCCGATTCTTGATGCTAATAGAATAAATCTGTGCCTGTTTTGCGGAATGCCATAATCGGGGCAATATACAACACGACCGCCGTCGGTAAAATATCCGTTATCTCTCAAAGTTTCTAAAAAGCTTTGAAAAACACCTGTATTCCTTAACTCGGGCACGTTTTCCATAGCAACAATGACAGGCTGAACGTCCTTTATTAGTCTTCCGAATTCCGATAATAAATCATATTTCATATCGTTTTCTCTTGGTGATGCAATAAAACGCTTATAGCTCATTGTCGAGAACGGTTGACATGGCGCGCAACCTACAAGGATTTTCTGAGCACCGGAAGAATAACAACCGTTTATTTCCGCTCCTGATACTTCTTTGATGTTTCTACAATGGAATTCCGTATGATTATTGTGGCTATATGTATATTCACATGTTTGATCATTGTCGAATCCGGCTACAACACGAAAGCCTGCCTGTCGCATTCCGCATGTAAGCCCTCCGACTCCGCAAAACAAATCTATTACTTCAAAAGGCATATCAATTATTCTCCGAATCGATTTTGTTTTTAATTATAGCACTTAATTCATCGCAAAACAATTGATCTTCTTTTAGAAGACGCACCATTTCTTCTTTTCTATGTAGAAATTCATTCCACAAGTTATCGCCAAGTATTGTTTTGTAATCAATTGGCGCAGGAATTTTATCAATATATCGTGAAACGATATCAAAACGCTCATCAATTTCAGTATCAGTTAATCCCTCAGAGTGCAATCGCTTAATATTTTTTTCGCTTTTGTACCAAGCCCTAAAATCCTGTGCACCTTTTGCACTGTTACAAGCTGAACAGCAAGGAACTAAATTTCGAATTTCAGTAATATATCCGGTTGGTAGTCCACCTGTAACTAAAGGTTTTACATGATCCATTGCGTTTGCTTTGCCTAAACAATATGCACATTGTCCTTGTTCAAGGTGTAATTCCTTTAAAAAGTGTTCAATTTCATTTAATGAAGGATAAATATACGGAGTAATAGCTATTGCAAAAGCATTACTGATAGTAGATGTACGACTCTTTAAGTCGGATTTTGTCGGCAATTTAAATATTTTATTCATCTTTTGTAATACACCTAATTATTTTTTCTATTATTCCTACGCCCACCGTATTTCCCGCTTGCTTGTATTGTTCTCTCTCGGGAACGGAAAGGGGAAAAGAGAAGTCTTTCGGAAAACCTTGTAATGCAAGACATTCCGTCGGCGTGATATTTCGTATGCCAAAATTATCTTTTATAATCGGCACTCGGTCGTAATACGTTCCCATATTTGCTTTGAGCGTAAACGATATGCCGTTTTTGCTCGATTGAATACCGTAATCCGCAAATCGATACAACTGCTTTTTGTCGGCAATATATCGACTTAAACGTTGATACTTTGCCGAATCTGGCGAATAATAATATTTGTCGTCAGCTTTTTCGGTTACGTCAATAAGATCTGTTATTCGTTTTTTGAGCGGAACTTTTTCCGGGAACGTAAAATTATCGCAGGCGATTCTGTCAGAAAACGCAACGATATACGTTCTCGTTCTGTGTTGCGTAATGCCGTAATCGCAAGCATCCGCAACCAAATAACGAATAAAATATCCGCGCCCCGCAAGTTCGTTATGAATAACATTGAATGTTTTACCGTGGTCGTGTTCCGTAAGATTTGCGACATTCTCCAAAAATACGATGGAAGGATGTTTCGCATCGATTACTTTTCCGATTTCGAAGAATAAATTTCCTCGTTCGTCCGAAAAGCCTTTTTGTTTTCCGCAAACCGAAAACGGTTGGCAAGGAAAGCCTGCCGCAAGTATATCGAAATCTGGGATATCATATTTATCGATTGCGCGAATATCGCCTTCGACCAAAAACGCATCGGGGAAATTGTGCCGATAGGTCATACAAGCGTATTTATCTATATCGTTAGCCCATACGATTTCATGCCCGGCTTGCGTAAAGGCAAGGTCTATTCCGCCGATTCCGCAAAATAAACTGCATACTCGCATTATCTTGTTTTTGAGTTGAATCTGACCGACACGTTAAGCGGTAAATAATATTCTCCGCCGATTTTCTGAATTCGACTCCACGCGTATTTGTCGGCGCTAACATATTCAAAAAATGTGTTTCTGTACAAATAATCTCTGAAAGATTCTCTGTCGTTAGAGTGATAGCAGAGAATGTCGCCGTCGTCCATTACGACTATGTATCCGCCGTTGACTTGTTCTTTTCCGTCCCAAACTTTTCCCGCGGTCATTCCCGTAAAGCCTGCGATTAAAAAGTCTTTTAACGCCTTTTCGTAATAAACTTGCGGGTTCGTAACGTTAAGCGGATTTTCTTCCGCCATTCTTTCTACCGTTTCTTTTACGTTATGGTTGTCGTTGGCGGAAAGCAATCTGTCTTTTACGCACCAAGCCATAATTTTAGCCATCGATTCTCTGATAAGAAATAAATTGTTTGCATAAATGGGATTTTGCGTTTTTGCGAACTCGGTCGATACTAAATGACTTGATAAATATTCCTTGCATTTTGACCAACCGCGACCGTCTTTTTCCGATATCGCGTTAAATTCTTCCATCATTGCGTCGTTGCAACCGGTAAGTTTATAAAGATATTGAGAAGAAGAACCGGCATTAAAAAGAGTAGGGTTTTGTCCGAATTTCGATTTAATCGAAAAGCCCAATATGGACACGATGGCGGTTTGTCCGTCTCTTACTTCGATAAATATATCGTTTTTGCCGCCAAATTGTTTTTTCAATGCCTGAACGGCGGGTGCTTTCGGTTTGCTTACATATATTACGCTTGCAAAATCGCATACCGAATCGGGAGCGGGAACGGAATTGCCGCGTGCTTTTTTGATATTATCGAATAAAGTTGTGGCATTTTCGTTAAATTCGCTTGTGGGAATAACGGCAAAAACTTCTTTGGAATCTTGCGGTTTAATTGTAACCGTAGATTTTTCTTCGTCGATGATATATTCTAAAACTTGACTCGCGCATTCTTGGCGAATTACTTTTAAAATATCGAGATAACTCTTATAATTTTTTTGCAGTAACTTGTCCGCGGTATATAATTTGCCTTCGCCGAGCAATTTCAACATAACGTAAAATTCCGCCCATTCGCCTTTATTCAGTTTCTTTCCCTTTATCGATTCAGTCATTTTTATCGAGTACCTCTTTGATTTTTTCCGCTATTGTTTGTATTACGGGAACCGTTACGCTGTTTCCGAATTGTTTGTAAAGGTGAACGTCCGCCAAAACGAATTTGTAATCGTCCGGAAAACCTTGCAATCTTGCCCATTCTCTCGGAGTCATTTTTCGGATGCCGTCTTTGTTGATTTCTCCCTTAATGTGGGTGGTAGGCGTTAAATTCGTCTGTCTTTTATCTATGATCAAATTTCTTTCTCTGCCCATACCGCCGCAAACGATTGCACCCGATACGTCGTCGAGATCTCGAATTTCGTATCCGAATCCGTGACCTTTCGCCGCATGACGTTCTTTATGTCTGATAAGCGTATCCATATAACAGGTGCTGAGATAATATTTCGCGGGAACGGGGTTTTCTTCCATAATATCGCGAATACGTTTTGTGTCGTCGGTTTTCGCGGGGAAAATAAATTCTTTCGGTGCAATATCGTTTCTGAATGCAACGATATAAATACGTTCTCTGTTTTGTGGAACGCCGAAATTGCGGCTGTTTAATATTTGCTCGAACGGAGTATAACCGATTTCTTTGAGTGTTTCGGTAATAATTTCGAATGTTCTTCCTTTGTCGTGTATCGTCAATCCCTTTACGTTTTCGCAGAAAATTACTTTCGGTTTTTTCTCGGCGCAAATCCTCGCGACATCGAAAAACAACGTGCCGCGCGACATTCCTTTATAATCGTCTTTAAATCCCTTGCGTTGTCCTGCCAAACTGAACGCTTGACAAGGGAATCCCGCAAGACATATATCGAAGTCGGGAATATCCGTTTCCTTTATTTTAGTTATATCGCCGGCGATTTCGAAATCGTCGTGAAAATTCGCCTTATATGTTTTTTGAGCGTATTCGTCCCATTCGCTGACGAACACCGTTTTCAATTCGTCGCCGAAAGCTTTTTCGAACCCGAGCCGAATGCCGCCGATACCTGCGAATAAATCAATACTTTTTAACATTTTTTATTCTCCGTTTTTTTGTAAGTTGAGTCAACCGTTTTTTCTGTTGTTATAAGCACGTTCGATTTTATCTGCGCATTCTTGAAGATTCTTTTTGATTTCGAAATCCCAAAAGCGCATTACGAGCCAATCAAGGGAAATAAGTTCCTGCGTGACCTCGTAGTCATGTTCGATATTATGCTCGATTTTAGGAATCCAATAATCGCGACGACTTTTAAAATCATCTTTTTGGTGTTCCCAATCATAACCGTGCCACATTTTCCCGTCAACGAAAACAGCGATTCTTGCTCCAAGGAATACAATATCGGGTTTGCCGTACAACTCTTTATAGTTTTTACGGTAGCGAAGTCCGCGCCGCCACAATTCCTTTCTAAGCAACAATTCGGGTTTAGTGTCTTTGCCTTTGTTGCTTTTCATGTTTCGGGAAATCTGTTCTTTCGTGTTAGCCATTATTTTTGCCGAAAGTTAAGCCTTTCCGTTCGCATAAATCGCGAAAAGCCTTTTTTGCTTTTATGCTTGGCTCGGTTTTGCCAGTCTCCCATCTACAAACGGTAATGGGTGTAACGCCGAGTTCTGCGGCAATTTCTTCTTGCGTCATCAATAAATTTTCTCTTGCCGACTTGATTTTTTCTGAATAAGTCATACTTGCACTCCGTCTAACATTTGCTTATCTTTATTTTAACATTTTCTTGCCTTTCAGTCAAGAAGAAACTATCGCTTTAGCAAAAATAAAAATAAGAACATTTGTTCGCGTTTGCTTGACAACGGGTTTGATTTCCGGTATAATACTAAATACGAGAGTTGGGTGTTTGATATCGTTTAATCTCTCGTTGTATCGGGCGTGAAGAAGTTGCCCGATCGTTCGTTTTCTTTCGGGGAATCGAATAGTTAGAATTACCGTCGCTTACCATAGAGTTGCTATTTGGTGTAGCAATTCCGCGACGGGCGTTGAAATCGTTAAAAAAGAGAGATTTCGACGTGGGTTTTGTTGTGATACGATTTTTTAGATAAAATCGACTAAAAATTAAATAATCCGGATTAAAATCCGTGCGAAGAACGAGCCTATAAAGGCAACCGAAATCGCACGGATTTTTTGTCTGCGGATACAAATCGGAGGCGTTTTATGTAACAAAAATAGAAACTTAATACTAACTTTTAAGTCGGTGATAGAAAAAATATCAGCGGCTTTTTTGTCGTCTTTCGGGAGGTTAAACAATGACAAATTA
>JAJWOJ010000115.1 GCA_021635425.1 Clostridiales bacterium
ATATTATATATATAATATAAGAGTAATTTTATTTTACGTGCATGTTGCGCGCGACAATACCGAATATCGGAAATCGCAAATACACATCGGCGTAAAATGAAAAATAACACGCAACCAGGAGATGCTGTTATGAGTAAACTCTTTAAAAGGCTCATGTGTCTTTTACTCGGTATCGTTATCGGTATTTCCGCAACCGTCGGCTCTATAGCCACTTCCGTATATTACCTGTACGGAAACGTGACGGTTACGGATATACTTCCCGACGATAAGGACCGTCTGAAAGACATGCTCGGCGATCTCGGCAACTATTCTGCCGAGGACATTGTCGCTTTGTTCTCAAAAGCGATAAAAGCACCCGAGAACTACACGATTGCCGATCTCGAGAGAGATTACGGGCTTAATCTTGTAGACCTTATCAACCAAATTGCGGGCAAGAATATCATCGATACGGATGATCCCGACAATAAGCCGTATATAGACGATTTGAAGTCGATATCGCTGTTTGCGCTTTTATCGGGGCAAACGGATTTTAAGGCGTTCCTTTCGGATGTTCCGCTCGGCGCGGTTTTAAGCTTTATCCCCGCGGGGACGATTCTCGACAAAGAGCAGCGTGAGAAATTGCGTAAATACAGCGTCGGCTCTCTACTTGCAGCGGATGAAAATACCGATCTGCCCGTCGCTTTAAGCGCGCTTTCCGATCTTACGGTCGGCGGTGTTTTCACGAACATGTTCGAGAAAGACGGAGACGAATATCGCGCTAAAGAGGGGCAGTCTCAGGCGCTCAATCTCGTGGCGAACATAAAACTCGGAGGTCTTTTGTCTCCGCTTACGGGCAAAACCACTTTCGGCGACGAACTTGTCGGCGGAGGGCTTTCGTCTATAGGCGTGCTCACGCTGGGCGATCTTTATCGCAAAATCGGCGGCGAAAACAGCGAAGAACTCGCCGGGAGACTTGACGGATTCCTTACCGATGCGGACGGAAATCCCGTTAAGATCAGAGATTTATTCGCGAAAGACATTTCTGACGGAAACGATCATTATCGGTTCGTACTGGATAAGCTTTTAGACAGCATCAAACTCGGAACGTTCATAGGTTTCAGCCGTAAAGACGGTAAGTGGGTGGCAACGGACGGCACAGGGAACGACACGGAAGTAACCGGTCTTCTTTCCTTCCTTGCGGATATCAACATTACCGACCTTTATCATGCTCTTACCGATTCGGGTTCCACTTCGGACAGAATCCACAGAATAATTCTCGTATTCGGCGACCTCACCGTCGGACATGTTTTCGAAACGCTCGGATGTAAGCGCGACGAAAGCGGAAAATGGATTAAATCCGACGGAACGGAATTCAAGAGTAAGCTTGCGGAAAAGCTTCTCGATTTCTCCGTAAGAGACATATTCGGCGACGAAGATCAGGAACTTACGGGAACGCAGGTTCGTCTTAACATTATCGGCGCGGTATCCGAGCTTTGCGGAGATATGACGCTCGGCGAAGGCATCGGCGAACTCTTCGGCATCGAAAGCGCGAGAGAGGGCGAAAACGTTGTCTATACGAAAGACGGAACACGCGTAAATCCCGCGCTCGGACGTTTGTTCGACATTAAACTTCGCGATATAGTAAACGCGTTCGGCGGCGAGAAGATCGACCTTTCCGAAGTGAAAGGCGTTTTCGAAACGGCTGTCGCGGGGGTATATCTCGGCGATATGCTCGGCGGCGAAAAGGTCGACGGAGTCTGGTATAAAGGCGGCGAAAAGGTAAGCGACGCCCTTTCACTTATTTACGAAATAAGCTTTAACGGAGTATTCTCTCTTTTAAACGAGCTTAATTCCGACAACTTCTCCTATTCTGAAATAATAAGGGGCTTCATGCCCGAAACGGCTCTCGGGGATATCTTCGCGATATTCTCGGGCATCAAAAAAACAGGCGTCGGCGACGACGCGTACTTCGTTAACGCCGACGGCACGCCCCTTCCCAAGGGAATCAACTCCTTCCTTACGATAAGGCTTTGGCAATATGCGTCCGCCTTCGATCCTAACGGCCGTTACGATCTTAACGCAGATCTTTCGGATGTTCGTCTCGGCGACGTCGTATCGCTCGTATGGAAAGATTTGAGAGACGATTGCGTAAGAGGCGAATACGAAAACGTCTGGGGAACAGTTAAAGACAACGGCAATCTGCCGCTCATCCTCTCCGACGTCTTCAACATAGATATTGCTTCTATTATTAACGTTGCAACCGCGAAAGAGACGATCAATGCCGAAATATGCAAACTTCTGAACGCTTTCACCGATTCCGATAACCACACCCTCGGAATGTATCTCGACGATTTGCTTAAGGGCGACGAGTCTGAGAGCATAATCAAGAAAAACGTCGGTGTTTACGGCATGCTCAACATAAAAATAGCCGAACTCGTCTCTGTAATTTTAAAGGAGAAAACAGGCTTAAGCGCTAATCCGGACGGTTCGATAACCAAGCTCAAAGCGGAAAGTTTGTTGCCTTCGAACTATAAAGACTTGCTTATATACGTTTTCGACAATATCACGGATAAAGTTCTTATCGGCGATTTCTTGAGAAACAGCGACGGAAGCGGGTATACATACAAAGTCAACACCGAAGGGAAGCTCGTCTGGTACGATAAAGACGGTAAAGTATGTCCTGTCGAAACGAGCGAAGTTCTTTCTCTCCCGTCAACTTATATCTTTTTCCTTATAGGCGGAGCTGTCGGATTTATAACGGGTTCCGAAGAGTTTATGAACGGGCTTAACTCCTATCAGATAGGCGTTATCCTTGAGCCTTTATATAATTCTGCTTTTGTAGATTACGACAGTAAAATGACCTCCGTAAAAAATCCCGACGGAGACGATTATATCTATACTGCGCGCGGAGTTTACGAACTCATCGCGACAAAACTTGCAAACAAAACCTTTAAGGGGTTCTACGATGAGCTTAAAGCCGATGCTTTAAAGGTTCTTTTTGACAGAGAACTCGGCGATTATCTCTTCGATACGTTCTCGCTTATTCTCGGTTTAGGAGATTATGCTGGCATTCACGGTTTTGCAAGCGATAATAAAGACAAAGACCTCTTTGTTGATAAATATAAGTCCGAGAAAGTAGCCGCAACGGCGATTCTGAACTTCAATGTTTATGAGTTCATAAAGGCAAACGATAAAAAAACTTATCTTAAAGAGGCTTTCAAAGATATAACTTTCGGTGACGTTCTCGAGCTTACAAACCTTGTAGTCGGCAAAGAAACGAGCTACAACGGCAGGACGATTAAAGCTTACAGCGTTCCCGGCAACGCGAACGTACGTACTGTCGATGAAGGCGGGGCTGACAGTAATACTACCGATAAACCTATCGGTTACGGTTGGTCGGGTCTTCTGAATACGAATATCGTGAACTTTGTCAAGGCTCTTTCAGACCATAAGCCGTTCCTTGAAATTATCAACGGCGGAGACGAAGGAGATATTGTCGACGTTAACTTCGAGGTAAGAGATTACATAGCGCTTCTGAGAGTGTTCGGGGTTGAATATAATGATGAATTCGATTACGAACCCGCAAACAGACTTCTCGATATCAACGTAAAAACATTCCTCACAACGCTTCTCGATAAGGAGAAATCTAACGAAGAGAAGATAGAGTACGTTGTCAATATTTTCGGCGACCTCACCGTTTACGATTTTATCGAGTTCAACGACACGTTGAAAAATACCGATCTTCTTATTCTTAAAGATCATATTTATCCTATCGTCGTTTCGGAATTTATCATCGAGCTTATCGAAGCAAAAGGCACAGACGCCAAACTTTCCGTAATTAAAAAATATTTCGGCGAAATAAGCGTCGGCGATATCATAAACATTATCGATCGTACATTCACTTATCTGAATCAGCGTAGGAGCGTTCGCCGCGGTGCGATAGCGGTTTATGCTGCGCCAAACATCAATAAAGTATGGGTACGCGGCGAAACTAAGCTTAAGCTTATTCTTTCCGATATTTTCAACGTTACTATCGGTAATATATTCGATATAGTCGAAGCTGCCAAGTCGGGCGTAATCGAAGCGATCGGCACGGCTGCGGAAATAATGTTCCCGAGAATTTGCGAAGTATATCTAAACGATTTCGGAATAGAAGTCTCGTCGGATTCTATATTCAAAAACGTCAAAATCGCAGAACTCGGCAAACTTATCCGCGAAATTCTCAACGATCCTAAGACCGCATTGAAAAAATATTTCGGTGAAGCGGCGTTGGGCGAATTCGTAAACGCGTTTTATTCCGATTTCGGCAGAGACGAACATAGCAAAGTATGGGGAATCGGCGGAAAATCGTTATTCCTTATCCTTTCCGACCTTTTGGATATTACGGTAAATAACATCATCGATACAATCGATATTTTCACTAAGGAAACGGTTGCAAAAGGTGTTTGCGAAGTTCTTAATATAATCACGAAGAAGGACGCGCATACGCTCGGGGCATATCTCGACGATTTGCTTAAGGGAGATAATAGCGAAAGCGTAATAAAACAGAACGTCGGGCTTAACGGAATAACAAATATCAGAATCGCGGAACTTGTTGCGGTCATTCTTAAGGAAAAGACGGGAATCGAGGCAGACAAGGGCGGCACTCTGGATAAATTCGGCGTAGTAAATTCGCTTCCCGAAGACTTCAGAGACCTCATCGTATATATCTGCAATATCACGGATAAAGTACTTATCGGCGACTATTTGAGAAAGAGCGACAATAGCGGATATACATACACGGAAGACGCAGACGGCAAGAAGACGTGGAAGAATGCGTCGGGCGAAGCCTGCACTGAAATCCTTAACGAAATATTGTCGCTTCCGACGACTTATCCGTTCGTCATCATCGGCGGAATCGCGTATGTAATAAGCGATCCGAACGGCGCGCTCGAAATGCTTAAGCCGTATAAAGTCGGCGTAATTCTCGAACCTGTATACAATGCGGCGTTCGGCGGAATCGATAGCAGCAAGATGTCGCATCTCGGCGATGAAAAGACGGGAGTTTACACAATCGCGGGCGTATATAAAGCATTCCTCGAAGAACTTGCGAACAAGACCTTCGGCGAAGTTATAGACGACATTAAGGCAGACTCTCAATGCGTAGTTAAATACCTTATCGACAGAGAACTCGGCGACCTTGTCTATGATTTGCTCACGAAGATCGTTAAGTTCGGAGATAAGATAGGCATCGAAGGACTTGCAAGCGATAATAAGACCGCAAAAGGCTACGTTTCCAAGAAGAACGCGATAAGCGCGATACTTAACTTTAATATATATAAGCTTATAAAGGCAGAAGATAAAGTCGGATATCTGAAAGAGGCGTTCGCAAACGTAACGCTCGGTGATTTGGCGGAAATCTACGACAAGATCACCAAAGAAGAGGCTGTATATAACGGCAGAAAAGTAAACGAATACAAACTTGGCGGAAAGACGTTCGGCTTAGGCGTTTCGGGTCTTTTAAGCACGGAAATCGTAGGGCTTATAGACGCGTTTACGAAGAAAGAGGGCAAACTTCTCGACAGAATCGAAGAAGCTGTGGATATAGACTTCATGATCGGGGATTACCTTACGGTAATGGATGTTCTCGGCATAAGCTATAACGGCACGGCATGGATAAAGAAGGGAAAAGAAGTATACGCGCCGCTTAACAACGTACTTAAAGTCAACGTCAAAGAGTTCGTAAACACGCTTACGGGCAATAAGAGCGCAGAAGAAAAACGCGATTATATAATAAGAATCTTCGATAAACTCACTGTCAAAGATTTCGTCTCGATAAGCGATAACCTTGCGAACCTCGATAAGATACTTCTGCAGAAGCACGTTTACCCGATAGTCGTAGCCGACGTAATAATCGACTTCATCACGGAAACGGATAAGCTTGGCGTAGCGAAGAAGTACTTCGGAGAAATCACGATCGGATCTATAGCAAACCTTGCAATCAACGTAACCGAAGACGGCGGCGTATGGTCGGACGGCAAGGGTGAAATGAAGCTTATCGTTACGGACGTATTCAATATAACCGTAAACGATATTCTCGGAATAATCGAAACGATCAAGAACGGCGGAGACTTAGAAGCGATCGTTAAACAGGTTGCGGAAGTAGTCTTCAACGAAAGAAGCCTTAAAGAATATCTTGCAGACCTTAAGAATGACAAGGTTAATAAGATAATAGAGAAAGACGCGCTTCAGAAGCTCATAACGTCTAAGATAGTAGAGGTAGTGGCAAAAGTCTTCGAGAAGATCGGCGAAAAGGACTATGCAGGCATCATAACCTACTATTTCGATGAAACCTCTGTCGGCGAGTTTGCACAGATCTTCATGGACGGCTTGAAGAAAGACGGCGACGTATGGGCGAACGACGGAAAGACTGTTAAGCTTATCCTCAGCGACGTCCTCGACGTAAACGTAGACAACATCGTTGAAATCGTCAAAGCGTTTAAGTACATAAAAGACGGCATTAACAAGACTGCTGAAACTATCCTTAAACGTACGTTCCAGGCATACATTAAAGACTTCGGATATGATCTTTCGAAGAAGGACGCATTCGCAGGAATAAGAGACGTAGTAGTAAGCGAATTCGTAGCGGCAATGCTCGAAAACG
>JAJWOJ010000116.1 GCA_021635425.1 Clostridiales bacterium
ATAACGGCGACGATAACTTCGGTCGGAAACATCGGAGACATAACGGTCAGATACGGCTGGATATGTAACATCATCACGGGAATTATCGATTTTGCGGGCGACGTAGGGCTCGGAATAATTCTCTTCACCGTTATTCTTAAAATTATAACTTTAGCGCCCGACGTCTGGTCGCGTGTTTCGATGAAGAAAAACGCGCTCAAGATGGAAGCGATGAAGGAAGACTTGGAAAAATTGCAGAAGCAGTACGCCAAAAATAAGGATCTCTATCAGCAGAAAATGATGGCTCTTTATAAAAAGAACGGTTATTCTGCTTTTTCGGCGTGTCTGCCGACGATTATAACCCTCGTTTTCTTCTTTATCGTCATAGGCGCGTTCAACTCTTATTCGCAGAGGAGCGAAAGAGATATTTTCGTCGGAATGAAAAATTCTTACGATAACGTTCTGGTTGAAGAAGCGAATAAGGAAAATCCGATAATAACCGCTGAAAACGGCGTATACGTCGTAAATTTCGACGCGCTTTTGAAAAAAGAAGGCGTAACCGATTGTTTTGCCGGTTCGAACGGAGATTATACGCTTGTCAAAAACAGCGAAAATCTTAAAAAACTTATCGAAAAATATCCTTCCGTAAAGGATTATATCGACGAAAACGGCAACGTCAACCTCGATAATTCCGTTTTCAACTCGCAAAAAGGCGACGCGGTTAAAAAAGCTCTTATAAAAATAGCCGAAACGGAATATGGTTTAACCGAAAGCTACCTTAAAGAAAAGGGAGCTTTAAGAGAAGAAACAGACGGTTCGATAAGTTTCCTCGACGCTTTCTGGAACGTAGAAGAGCTTCAGCCTCTGAAAAACAAATATTCTTCGCTTAAGTATACTTATAAGGACGCGAACGGCGAAGAAAAAGAAGCTTATTATTTCGATCCCGAAACGGGCGAAATAAATTACGGAAAAATGATCGACCTTCCCGATTTTGCCGAAGTTAAAAACGCTCTCGTCGCGGGGTCGGACGATATAATAAACGAAAGAGTTTTAACTATTGTCGAAGAAAAATATGCGGGAGAAGTTAAAACCGAAGCGAGAAAAGCCGCAAAAGAATGGTATGAGAGTAAAAACAACAAAGCGCGCTCGGTGATCTTCCCGTGGGTTAAAAACATCTGGGCTGCGGACTGTTCGTGGACGACGGCAATCCCCGAAACTTATGATAAACTCAATCAGAAGCTTGGCGCTGGTAAAGACGGCAAAAACTTCATGAGCGAAGCCGATTATAACGAACTTACTTACGACCTTGCGGAATATAAAAAGACAGGTTTTAAAAACGGTAACGGATGGTTTATCTTAGTCGTTCTTTCCATTCTTTCGATGGCGGGTTCGACGATAATAATGAACAAAACCCAGAAAACGCAGATGCAGCTTTCCTCGGTAGACGGAAGCGACGGTACGGCGGCTTCCACTCAGAAAATGATGACCTGGATGATGCCCGTAATGTTCGGCGTATTCTCGTTCATTTATTCGGCGGCGTTTTCAATCTATATGGTAACGAACTCTCTTTTATCTACGGGGTCGACGATTCTTATCAACATCATAGTAGAAAAATCGTTCAAGAAAAAAATCGAAGCGGCAGAAAAGGAAAAAATAGAAAATCATAAGTACGGAAAGATGAGATGATACAAGCTCGTCTCGAAAAATAAGGAGTCAATATGGAATTTACAGCTAAAACCGTTGAAGAAGCTATTGAAAACGGTTTAAAAGAAATGGGCCTTACGAAGGATAAGGCGGAAATTAAGGTTATCGAAGAACCGACGAAAGGATTTTTGGGAATAGCCGCAAAAAAGGCAAGAGTCGAAATCGAAGCTAAAAAAACGGACGGCGAAAGAGCCGTAGAGTTCCTTAACGGGCTTTTGGATCTTATGAACGTCAACGCAAAAAGCAATCTCACCGAAGAGGAAGAGAAAATCATAATAGACGTCATAACCGATAATTCCTCGTCTATAATAGGTTACAGAGGCGAAGTTTTAGACGCTCTTCAGAACCTTGCGGGAGCCGTTGCCAATATCGGCAGAGAGGACTACAGAAGAGTTGTGGTAGACTGTGAAAATTACAGAGCGAAGAGAGAAGAAACGCTCGTTACGCTCGCTCATAAACTCGAGGCAAAAGCCGTAAGAACGGGCAGAAAAATTAACCTCGAGCCGATGAATCCGTATGAGAGAAGAATTCTCCACTCTGCTTTGGCAGACAGCCCCGACGTTAAAACGATGTCCGAAGGCAAAGAGCCTAACAGATATGTTTCCATCATCCCCAACAATTTAACCGATCCCGACGATAAAGGGCTCAGCGAGAGAAGGTTTAACGGCGAACGCAACGATTTCAGAAGAGACCGCGGCGACCGTAACGACAGAGGAGACAGAGGAAACTTCGGCGGAGGTTATAGAAAAGGCGGTAAGGACCGCGGCGGGAAGTTCGGCGGAAAAGATCGCGGAGGATACGGAAGAAGAGATTCCGCTCCCCGTCAGCCGAGACCGAAAACAAGCGGTTTCGGAACTTTCCTCGGAAACAGCCTTAAAGACGGAGACAAGGAATAATTTAATTTATCTGCAGCCGCGAAAACTTTAATCCGTTTTCGCGGCTGTTTTGATATTAAGACAAGCCGATTTATAAGGTTTATCGGCTTTATAATATCGGTAACGAAAAATATACCATTAAACAGTAAAAGTGTGGCTATATGTCGATTAACAGCTATTTTTGCGTAAAAAAAGAAACCGAAAACGAGATGATTATCGAGCGTTCGAGGTTTATTTCATACGTTAAGCCGTGCAGAACGGAAGAAGAAGCGAGGGCTTTTATAGAAGAAAAAAGAAAAGCTCATCCGTTCGCAACGCATAACTGTTACGCATATATCGTCGAAAGGGGGAGCGTCGCGAGATTTTCGGACGACGGCGAACCTCAGGGTACGGCGGGTCAACCCATTTTAGAAGTAATAAAAAACAAGAAATTGTGCGATACGGCGGTTGTTGTCACGAGATACTTCGGCGGAATAAAGCTCGGAGCGGGCGGGCTTGTGAGAGCTTATTCTCAAGGAGCGAAGGAAGTTATAGATAAGGCGGGTACGGTAGAAAACGTGCTTTCGTCGGTGTATTTTATCGAAATGAATTACGACCTTTACAGCGTTTTTCTTAAAATCTCCGACAAAACAAAATGCTCTGTCATTTCAACCGACTTTGAAGATTTAGTAAAAATAAAGGTTGCGGTACCCATTTCAGACGATAATTTTTCTTTGGAAATCCTTGATAAAACAAACGGCAAAGTCGAACCGAAGAAAATCGGCGAAGATTTTATAGTATATTAGAAGTAATATTTCTTTTTTGATACCTATATCTTTCGATATTGGTTTTACGGCGGGTAAAAATGAAAAAGATCACAGATATAAAACCTCAGGTAAAGACGCCGACGAGGTGCAATATTTATCTCGATAACGCCTTTTATTGCGGAATGGAGCTTGAGACTATCATGCGCCACAGGCTTAAAATCGGCACTGAAATCGATCCCGAAAAGCTTGCGGAAATTCAGGCGGAATCGGAAAGCATGCGCGCTTTGGATAAGGCTTTGAACTTTATTTCCCGCTCGCAAAAAACAAAAAAACAGGTGAAAGAATACCTCGAAAAGAAGGGATATTTAAGCTCGGTTATCGACGTTGTTTTAGACAAAATGTCCGCCTATAAGTTCGTTAACGACCAAAATTACGCAAAAGATTACGCAAAAGGCGCTTCAAAAGACAAGGGTAAAAGGCTCATCGCTCTGGAGCTTTCCAAAAAGGGCGTTTCGCCTTCCGATATGCAGGAAGCCTTAGCGGATATCGAGGACGAATCCGCCGCGGCGGCAAGAGTCGCGGAAAAATATTTAAGAAACAAAGAAAAGACGAAAGAGAACGCTTTGAAGTGTTATAAATACCTGCTTTCCAAAGGTTTTTCTTATGACACGGCAAAGTCCGCCACGGATAAAATTATAAGCTATGAAGACGAAGATTTTTGACGTTTTACCGTCCACAAACGAATATGCGGAAACTCACGATTTTCTAGAGGATACGGCGATTATCGCCCGCGAACAGACCGGGGGAAAAGGCACGAAAGGAAGAAGTTTTTCGTCTTTGAAAGGCGGCGTTTATCTTTCTCTCGTAAGGTTAATGCCCTGCAATGCGGCGGATAGTTTTTCCGTCATGGTCGCGTCGTGCATGGCTGTCGTCAAAACGTTGGAAAGTTACGGCGTTAAAGCTCAAATAAAATGGGCAAACGACGTGTTTGTGAACGGAAAAAAAATCTGCGGAATTCTTATTAAAAACATTTTCGAGGGCGATTACGTCAAAAAATCGATTACGGGCATCGGCGTTAACGTCAACAACGAAATTCCGCCCGAACTTCAGCTGATTGCGGTAAATCTTAAAAGCCTGATCGGAAAAGTCGATACAGACGAATTCAGTCAAAAACTTATCGAAAATCTTTATAAACACTACTCTATCGACGATTACCGTTCCTATAACATGGTTTTAGGTCGTCGGATAACGGTTATAGACGGCGAAAAAACTTACACCGCGACGGCATCGGATATTTCGCCGAACGGAAATCTCGTTTTGTCCGACGGAAGAATCCTGAGTCACGGCGAAGTTACGATAAGGCTTTAAAATGAAGATTTATAATTCCGGAACGGAATTAAATTCAACAAAAAACAGATGAAAAATTTTTAAGCCGAGAGCTTTCAAAAAATCTGAAATTTCAATATATCAATACTTGACAACAACGATTTTTAATGATATAATAACCGAGTAAATCGATATTAAATCGTAAAAAAACGCGAAAATTTTTGCTGCTGTGGCGAAACAGGCAGACGCAAGGGACTTAAAATCCCTCGGTAGCGATACCGTATCGGTTCAAATCCGATCAGCAGCACCAAGGAAAAGACGAGCAAGAGGCTCGTCTTTTTTGCTACGCCAGGCAACCGTATCGGTGACGCGATTGCGGACTTTTGCATATAGAAAAATAGGAGTTTGTGTGTCCGAACAATCGCTAATCCGTCGCTCCGCTCCTTACAAATCCGATCAGCAGCACCAAACGCAACCTTATTCGAATACTGAATAGGGTTGCTTTTTTCTATAATAAAAAAGTCGAACTACTATAAATGATGTGAACCCAAAAGTTTGGATAAAAATCTAATTAAATTATTTAAGATTGAGTTCGGTATTGTACCGGACTCATTTTCAATTTATGAGAAATTCTCTTATTGTTGTAAAAGTAAATATATGCTTTCAATCGTTCAATGAAAGCGTTAACTCTTTCAAAATTTTCGCCATAAAACATTTCAACTTTTAATCTTCCGAAAAAGTTTTCCATTACGCTGTTATCCGGACAATTACCTTTCCGCGACATACTCTGCGTTACGTTATGTTCTTTCAGAATCCGTTGAAATTCTTTCATCCGGTATTGCCAACCTTGGTCTGAGCGTAGCAACGGCGTTGCTGTTTTAGGTAATCTTTCAAACAATCCGCAAAGCATTTCTCTTGTTTGCTGAAAGTTCGGACTTGCAAAAATCAGAGAGTCTTTTTAAGTCTGAACATATATAACCGTTATTTTGATTCCGATTATTTTTAAGCGTGGCGATATTGTCTACTTTTTGCGGTAATGGTTCGGAGAGTTGCCTGTTATGGATTTGAAGGTTTTGAAAAAATGAGGGTAGTCGGGCATGCCGACTTTTTCGGCTATTTGCTGAATCGGTAAGTCGGTAGTCTTAATCAGGTATTTCGCCTCCATGATTCTCTTCTGAACGATGTACGCTTTCGGCGCAATGCCTTTTGCGTTTTTTATAATTGTGTAAAGTTGTTTCTGCGACAGATAAAAATGCGAGCAGAGCGACTGTATGCTTATGTCTTCCGATAGGTGTTCCTGCAAATAATCGTCGAAAATATCAATAAAGTTGTTCTGACTGATAAGTATGATTTTTTGAGACAATGCATACTCGAACAGAGCGTAAATAAGCGTTTCTATCGCGTTGAACTTTTCTTCCGTGAAATACGGAATATCTTTGAACGTTCTCATCATCTCGTCGTACGGCGCACCCGTTTCGTTGCAATATTCGCTTATTCTCTTTTCGATTTTCCCTTCGTCTTCTTTAGTTTTAAACGGACCTACGATAACGAAGCCGTAAGTCTTGTTGTTATGCGAAAGCCTGAAAGACAGTTCCGTAAGTCCGAAATGACAGTTGTATTTCAGAGACTGTTTATTGTTGTTTAAACACGTCATAAACGAATTCGAATCGGACTCGTCGCATTTTTCCTTGAGATGTTTCTTTATGAGCGCGCAGAACGGCGAACCCGGCGAAGTGCATGCGCACGTCCCTTGAAACTCCTCGTTGTAGAACGTTATGGAAGCGTTTACCAACAATCTCAGTTTTGAAAAAAGTTTTGCGAAACACTCGAAATCAAAAGTTACCATGTTCACATTGTAACATAAAAAGTCGGACATGTCAATGTCGGAATAATTTTTTTGTTTCATTTTCCGCGAAAGGTATAAAAAGACAATAAAATTATCTGTTTTGTCAATGTACAAAAAAGCTTGCGGGTGTTATAATG
>JAJWOJ010000117.1 GCA_021635425.1 Clostridiales bacterium
TTGTATGTGCCTTGACGAAGCAGACAACCCCTTTTAAAAGGAGAAAACCTATTGATGAAATCAAAATTTAAAAGCATAAAGGCTTTCGCCGTTCTTGTTTGTTCGCTTATCGCGCTCGTTTCTTTCGGTTTAGGGTTTAACGGAATGCGCAGGGCGAACGCAGAAAACGTCGTCCCCGAAATAGCGAACGCAAATCTTAACGACCTCACGGGCAACATGCCGACGGGCTGGTCAACCTGGAAGGCTCTTAACGGAAAGGACGAATCTCTCGCGGATATAAGCTTTTCGACCGTAAAAGGCGAGGAAGCTTACGAGGGCGCGTCGCTTAAAGTTATCAACCGCTCGGGCGACAGCTTGATAAGGGGAGTTATAAACAGTCCCGAATTCGAGATCGAGGGCGGAAAGACTTATCTTCTTTCCTTCTATTATCGTTCCGATTCCGACGTGACTACGAGCAGCCTTTGCGTAAGGCAGTTCAAGAAAAACGGAGACGGAACCGCAAACACCTATCTTTGGGTTGACGCGGCAACGGTTTCTGGTGCAACGGGCGGGTACAGGCTTGTTTCCGCGCCGTTTACCACCGATTCCAACGCCGCTAAGGCGATGTTGCAGCTCGATATCGCTCCGACGGGCGAAAACGCCGTTTATTACGACGAATTTACCCTCGAAAAACTCGATAAGCTCGAGTTTAACGGCGGATTCGAAAGAGTGGGCAATATGGAAACTCCGCTCGGCTGGGCTATGTCGAGCGGATCGGATTTCTCGTTCAGCGACGAGATTTATTACGACGGAAAAACTTCCGCGCATATCGTGAGAGAAGATTACGCTTCGGCGTTCACGATGACTTCGCTTGCGAAAACGGATATCCGCGCCGCGGCGTCTTACGATATCGGTTTCCGTATGCGTTCGGAAAATTCCAAAGGCTCTAAGGCGACTATAACGGTGTCTTATTACGGCTCGGCGGGCAATATAATCGCTACTAAGACAAGTCCGTATGTTTACCTTAAAAACGGCGAAGGGCTTTCCGACTGGACGGACGTGTGGATAAGATATATCGCGCCGCAAGGCTCGGTAGCCGTGGGATACACGATAACGATTTCAAAAGGTAAAACCGATTGTTATATCGACGGCGTTTACTGCCGCGAATCGGGCAGCGTTGCGTATATCGAAGATTTCGAGAGCATTTCCAACGAAGGAATCCCCGATAATTACAGCGCGGAACCCGAAATGTTCACGGGCGGCAAGCTTGTTCTTACGGGCGGTAAACAGGCGAAAACGGAGATAATTTCACTCCTTTACGGCAACGGATATTCCGTAACGGGCGAGTGCGTAACGGAAGGCGGGGCTAAACCCGTCATCGAGATTAACTGGCTCGATTATAACAGAAAGCTTCTCGAAAGCAAGAAATTCGAGCTTAAAACGACGAACAACGAATTTCTGGCGGAATTTATCGAGCCGCAGGGAACTTACGCGGAAATAATCTATAAAAACGAGGGAAGCGGAAAAGTTTCTTTCGACAATATCAGGATAGACAAAACTTACGACCCGAAGACGGCGGGAAACGGTTGGGAAGCCAAATGGGTTTGCTTCCCGCATGCGGACGTAGCTTACGGCGGACAATACATGTACGCTTATTACCGCAAGTCGTTCACGCTCACGGAACCCGTAATTTCGGCGCAGATTCAGCTTACCGGCGACGACGTGATCACGAGTTACGTCAACGGCACGGAGCTTGAAGACGAAGGCAAAAACGCATGGGCAAGCGTTCTCGTGGCGCATATTAAAGACAACCTCGTTGTCGGCAAAAACACGCTTGCGTTCCGCGTTTATAACCAGACTTATTACGGCGGACTTCTTTTCGACCTCGAACTCACTCTGGAGAGCGGAAAGAAAATGCGCGTTTCGTCGGACAACACCGTTCTTTCGTATAACGCGGGAGAAAAACCGCTCGACGGCTATGACTGGAACAAAACCGACTTTGACGATTCCGCATGGAAATCTTCTTTCGTCATCGGCGCGCCGCCGTGCATGCCGTGGGGCGAAATAGTTTACAAACAGAACGCGGAATCGTTGCCGAAGCTCACCATAAAGAGCGCGGAGGTAACGGAAGCCGTAAACGCGGGCGATACGCTCGAATTTACGTTCAACGCGCATATATCGGAACAGATAACGAAGGATCTTACCTTTAAGGTAAACTTCAGAAGCAAATACGTTGCCGACGAAGACGAAGTTATGGAAAACTGGCTCGTTCCCGCGCTCGTTTCGGGCAAAAAAACGTCCGAATGGGTCGTCGGCGAGGATAATATTGTCACTTACAGGGTGGAAATTCCCGATTATCTCACGTCGGACAGTTATCAGCTTCAGTTCGATACCGAAGAGTTCAAAATCACGAACAGCAGATATGCCGGCAATATAATCAGAGGCAAATACGTCGCGATAACGACAAAAGAAGTCGCTTTAACGGAAAGTCATATCGAAAAAGAGAACGGCAGAGTTCAGCTTGTCGTAAACGGCGAAAAGGTCGCGCCGATGATGTATCTCCGCGAGCAGAAAACCGTTTTCAAAACGCAGTACGCGTCCGGAATGTACGGCGCGGACGTAGACCTTATGTGTCTTCCGAACTGCCGCAGCTACAATATGAACAGCTCGGGTTCGATGTGGACGGGTTACGGCGAATACGATTTCACGGCTTTGGACGAAGTCGTTTACGAAACCCTTCAGGGTGCGCCGTCCGCCAAGCTCATGCTCATGCTCGACGCCGATCCGCCGGAATGGTGGTTTAAAAAGAACCCCGACGCTTACGCTATAGACAGCAAGGGCAAAAAAGCCGGCATAAGCTATGCGTCGAAGAAGTGGAGAGAAGACGTAGGCGTTTACTATCAGGCGCTTATAGCGCACGTTCTCGCTCAGCCTTACGCGGGGCATATGTTCGCCGTCAAAATTTCGGCGGGCGCGACGTTCGAATGGCAGACTTACGGAGTCACTCTTTCCGAGTGCGCCGATTTCGGCAAAGACGCGCTTAAAGCATTCCGCGAATGGCTCAAAGAAAAATACGTTACAAACGAAGCCTTAGCAACAGCCTGGGGCAAAAAGGGCGTTACCTTCGAAACCGCTTCGGTTCCTACGTACGACGAAAGAAAGGCATACACTTACGAAACTCTTCTCGACGGCAAAGCGCAGAGAAACGTTATCGATTTCCATTCGTTTGCAAGCGATATGACGTCGGACAGCGTAATTTATCTCGCGAAGACCGTTAAAGAAGCGATCGACAACAAGTGGATTGTGGGAACGTACACGGGATATCTCACGCACGGACTCACTTACGAGGCTAACGGACTTGCAAACGCCGCGATAGCGAAAGTAATCGCTTCGCCTTACGTCGATTTCCTTTGCTCGCCTATCTGTTACGACGAAAGACTTCTCGGCATGAGCGCGTCCTACATGATGATGGTAGATTCGCTCATAACGGCGGGAAAACTTCCGATAATCGAGTGCGACAGCCGTACCGTTTATTTCGACAGTAAGACTACAAATCCCGCGCTTTTAGGCGAATGGGGAAAAACGTACACCCTTAAAGATTCCGTCGAAGCTTTGAAGAGAGACTTTTCGAACATGATGATAAAAGGCGCGGGGCTGTGGTGGTACGACATGTACGGCGGCTGGTTCGACGACCCCGAAATCTATTCGATGATAAAAGCGGCTAAAGCGGAATGGGACAAGGCGATTCAAAAGCCCGTCAGGAGCAATTCTAAGATCGCTTACGTTATCGGCGACGATATCGCCACGACCCTTGCTTATTCCTTTGACGGAACTTACCATTTCCTTTACGAGGCGTTATACGAGCAGAAAGAAAGTTTAGGACACATCGGAACTTCTTACGATATGTTGTACCTTTCGGATATCGAGGACGGATTTGCAAGAGAATACGACGTATATCTTATTCTTGCGACGAACGTCACGGAAAAGCAGAAAGCGGCTATAAACAAATACCTCAAGAAAGACGGAAAGACGATAATATGGGTAGGCGTTCCGGGCATTTACGGCTCGGACGGCACTATGTCCGTAGATTACGTTTCCGCTCTCACCGACATAACGCTTGCGAAAGCTCCCACGTCTTATTACGGAATACGGATCGTCGGAAACGAAACTTACACGAAGGGGCTTGACGGAAAGCTTTACGGTTGGATAAATTCGACCAAAGTCGACCCGATGTTTTACGTAAACGACAGGGCTGCGGAAACGCTCGGAAAGATTTATAACAGCGATCTTACCGGTCTTGCCGTTAAAGCGGTAGAAACGGAAGACGGCGGATATTACATGTCGATTTACTCGGCGGTGGGCAATATCCCCGAGGAACTTTTAAGAAACATTCTGAGAATCTGCGGTGTTAAGCTCGTCGAGAGCGAAAACGACGTGGTTTTCAGAAACAGCGATTATATTTCCGTGGCTTCGCCTTACGGCGGCGTTAAAACTATCGAATTTAACGAAAAAGTCGACGTATACGACGTTTTCAAAGGCGAATACGTCGCTAAAAACGTCTCGAAGGTCGAAGTTACCATGGAAGCGGGAACGACAATGCTTTTAAGAACGGAGAAACCCGGTTCTTCCAAACCCGATAAACCCGACGAACCGGCAAGCGGCAGCGAAAGCGGCACGTCTTCGGGTGAATCGCCCGTAAAAGGCGGATGCAACTCGGCAGTGGCGGCATGCTCGGCTGTCGGAATACTTGCGGCAATGTCTGCGGCGACAATCTTCGCGCTTAAAAAACGCAAAAAAGATTAAATTTCAGAAATAAAGGAAAAGGGGCATGCCCCTTTTCCCGAGTCTTCGACTCGGGAAAATCCTTTAAGAAAAAAATAAAAAGAAAGAGGAAAAAAATTATGGCAAAATTAAAGAAACTTCTGATCGGCGCGCTTTCGATGTGCATGGCTATTTCTATGGCGGCTTGCGGCAACACGGGAAACGGCGATAATTCAAACGGCGGGAACAGCGCTACGGGCGGTCCCGAAAGTAAATGGGACGGCAAAAAAACCGATTTCACCCTTCAGATCTTCACGGGCGGTTACGGCGCGGATATGTGGAAATACGTAGTCGAGATGTTTGAAAAAGATCATCCCGAATATAACGTTATCCCCATGTACGGAAACACGGTCAACGATTCGATGAAAGATGAATGGAGAAACGGAAATCCTCCCGATTTCGTTTATCTCGACGGTACTATCGAAAAGCAGATGTGGCTTCAAAACGATATGCTTTACGATTTTACCGACTGGCTTGAAACGGCAACCGTTGCGGGCGAAGAAAACGTGAAAATCAAAGACAGAATGTTGACCGAATACGTTCATAAGTATACGAACGAAAACGGCAAGACGATAACTTACGGCATGCCTCTTCTCCTCAGTTCCTACGGTATGTGGTATGACGAAACGTTGTTTAACGCTAAGAGTTGGACTGTTCCTACTAATTACAGCGAACTTTCCGCTTGGGTAGACAAAAACGCTACCGCGGAAACGGCGGCTCTTATTTATCCGGGCAAATTCTCGGGGTATCTCGTTCAGGGTATGATCCTTCCCGCGCTTGCGGAAGTGGGCGACGAGTTCTATGACAGGGTGGAAAACGCCCTCGACGCGGAAGTTTACACGTCTGCGGAATTCAAAGCGGTTATGAATCGTTTTGCGGACGTTTTCGGCAAGGACAAAAAGGCAAACGCCGTTGCCGATTGTTTGTCGCTCGACCACACGACTTCTCAGATGCAATGGCTTGCTCATAAAGCTGCGTTTATCCCCAACGGCCTCTGGCTCAGAAACGAGATGGCGGTATTAAACGCTATTCCCGAAGGCTTTGAAATGAGATATGCTCCTTCGGCACTCAACGTCAAACAGCAGATAATTATCGCTTCTTCACAGGCGTGCGCTATCGCGGAAGATGCGGTAAACAAGGAAGCAGCCCTGGAATTTATGAGATACTTATACCGTACGGACGTTGCTAAAAAGTTTGTGGAACATTCCGATTCTCCGTCGGCGACAAATATTTCCATTGACGAATTAAAAGTTTCTAACGTTCTGAAATATGCTCAGGAAGTTATGAATAATCCCGCTTACAAGCACGTGCTTCACGTAGGAAGTTGGGGCGGAGTAGACACCGTATTCAATCAGGGCGTTAACTCTATCGTTGCGGGGACGAAAACGGTAGACCAGGTTTGCAACGAGCTTGCGGCTCAGGCAAGAAAACAACTTAACGGTTGATTTTATCGGTTTTCAGAGTTTTCCGCGCGCGGGGAATCCCCCGCGCGCGGAAAAATAAATTTTATTCGGTAGCCAATCACTTCAGGCTAAAAAGGAGCGACAAAGGATGACGAAAAACCGTAGATTTAAAATAAACAGCAACATGACGTTGTCCAAATGGATATTTTTTGCCGTGACGTGCGGCGTAGTTCTTGCACTTTACATAACGTTCTGCGTTGTACCCATTCTGCAATCGGTAAAAATGAGCTTTTACAGTTGGGGCGGATTTTACAACAAAGACGGCAGCTATAAAAAGTTGATATATTTAGGGTGGAAGAATTACACCGACGTCTTTAATGACGCGGTTTTTTGGAAAGCGCTTAA
>JAJWOJ010000549.1 GCA_021635425.1 Clostridiales bacterium
ATGAATCGTATACCCTCTGTGCGTACAGGTCGGTTCGATCACGATTTCGTCAAACCTATGCCCGTTCGCCTCGGTGTAGTTGTCCATATAGGTATCGCCGCAAAGGTTACAGGTATATTTCGTATACCCTTTTTCGTAACAAGTACCCGATACCGTTTCTTCCGTGTATTCGTGCGCACACTCGGTTATGGGTTCTTCGGGTTCGTCCGCAAATGCGGCTACGCCTCCACCGCCGATAAACGCGCTCATACACACCGTCAGCATTAACGCCGACAAAATAAATTTTAGTTTTTTCAAATGATTCCTCCTTTCAAGCTATTTTGTTGCTCGTTCTTGTATTTGTTTCATTTTCGGCAGAAGTTTTAATTGTATTCTATCCGCCGCGAGCCTCATTTTATTTGCAACGCTCATTTCATAGTGTTCGGTAATCGTAAGAAGCAGTCCCGCTTTCTTTTCCCAAGCCGCCTGTTTCAACGCTTTCGTATCTCTTCCGTCGAGATACGCGCAGATTCTGTCCACCTCGGCGTTTATTTCTGCGGCAACTTTATCCCACGCTTCATCTGCCTCGGCTATACGTTTTGCTTTGTCGTTTTCATCGGCTCTCGCTTCTTCCGCTTCCTGCTCTTCGATGAGTTCGGAAAGCTTATCTTCGATCTTTTGCCCCTCGTCGCCCGTGATGTCGAAAACGTAGTTCTCTTTTTCAAACAGCACGGCTTCGCGCTTGCCGATTGCCGCTTTACCTTCGGGAAAATAAACCTTTTTGAGTTCATACGACGGAGTAAACACCGTCCATATAGGCTCATATCCCCTGACCGAAACAATCGCGTCGCCTTTCTCGTCGCCGTTCAATCTTTCAAGCATACCTACCGAAATGAGCGGTTGAAGCGTCGCTCCCGTTGACGAGCTTGCGGGATTATCCGCGTTGGTATTGACCGAGAACTGCTTGATTTTCTTCTGTCCGCAAAGTTCTGAAAACTCTTTCCTCGTTTCGCTATCGTCCGAGCCGATAAAAATTTTGACGTTCCTTTATGTTCCATAGGGAAGTGAGTGAATAGAATGGGCGGTGCGGTTGGTTT
>JAJWOJ010000550.1 GCA_021635425.1 Clostridiales bacterium
ATTTTATCATATTATTCCGGAAAAATCAATAAAGATCACCACACTAAACAAGAATGTCTTTGTTCAGTGACAACTCGCTCATTATCTTTAATAATTCGTCGAGGGATATAGCATTCGGATTGCTTGCGACGTCGTATTCACCAACCATATAATAACGATACCGTCCTCCTGCTTGTGCCTGCCAGATTTTACCGAGTTCCGCTTTTGCGCGACTGTCGTCGTTGGATACAAGATGTTCGCCTTTGGTTTCTATCATAACGACTTTTCCGCTGTTTGTCATTACAATAAAATCGGGATAGTGGTTCAAAAATCCGTTTATGCAAAACTCAAGCCTGTCCATATTTCTGTGCCACCACCTGAAGTTGGGCAGTGCAGATACTTTTTCGATAACTTTGCGTTCAAAATTGTTAATCGCTTGTTCCGATGTATAAAGCGACTTTGAAAGAAGTCCGAACGGAGTTCCCGGATTGATTTCTCTTTTTAACCTGAACGACGGCAGACATTCTATCTGCCCCGTTTCAAGCAGGTGATTGAATTTTTGCCTGCGGTATTCGTCGAGCAGCGTTTCAATCTTCGATTTGATTTTCGCCGCATACCCGTAAATATTATTTTCCATAGCGGCAAGTTCGTCGCCGTTCATGTTTTCGACGATACGATTGATATACGTCGTCAAATCACTTCCCGCAACGCTGTCCGTCTTTTCCAGAATACTTTTTATCGCCAATTTACAGTTTCTTACACGGCTCTCCGGCGGCAAATTCTTCAACATTCCTTTGAAGTATTCACTTTCCGTTTCGGACAGTTGCCTGTATTTCGGACGCTCGTTCTTTTGAACGTCAACCTCAACGACGGATTCCAAAGCCGATCCGAAATCTATGGTTGCATCCTTGTCTTTGAGCGTAAAACCGTCCGACAAATCTTCTTTTGTCAAAAGAGATTTATCATCGGGGTTGAGCATTGTAAAAATGCTCGGCGGTGTTTTAACAAAAAACTGTGGGATTTCAAGCGACAATGCTACTTCCCTGAATTGCTCGTAAATAGGATATGTGTTCACTTTGCTTCTCACCTCCAACGG
>JAJWOJ010000118.1:0-4336 GCA_021635425.1 Clostridiales bacterium
TATGCTGTTTACAACGGATTTTAAAGGAGCCTGAAAATGGAACGACCTATTTTAAAAAACAAAATCTTTTTGTATCTGACCGAGCTTTTTTCGGGAATGTCCGTTATGGCGGTGGAACTTGGCGCAAGCAGACTTCTTGCACCCTATTTCAGCTCTTCGCAGATTGTCTGGACGATCATCATCGGAACGATTATGATTGCCATGGCGCTCGGCAACATTTACGGCGGAAAGGCGGCAGATAAAAACCCGAACCCCGATAAGTTGTACGGAAGAATACTCGTCGCTTCGATATGGATCGCGCTTATTCCCGTTCTCGGCAAATATATCATTCTCGGCATTTCGGGACTGCTCATTCTCACCGTAAGCACGAACTTTTTAATAATCGCGGCGTTTGCGGCGTGTATGATAATTTTCGTATTTCCATTGTTTTTACTCGGAACGGTTACACCGTGTCTCGTTAAATACTCGGTCGATTCACTCAACGAAAACGGCAAAACGGTAGGTTACTTAAACGCTTCGAACACAATAGGAAGCATTATCGGAACTTTCGTGCCGACCTTTATTTCGATACCTACCGTCGGCACGTCGATAACCTTTCTTATTTTTGCGGGAATTCTTTTAACGCTTTCGGCGGTTTATTTTATATCGTCGAAAATAAGCATGATGAAGATAAAAAAACTTCCCGTTGCGATCCTCATATTCATTTTAAGTTGCGTCTTCGGGCATAACGGAAGTTTCGCGTTCTGGCAAAATAACCTTACCTACGAAGGAGAATCGGTGTATAACTATCTGCAGGTTTATGAAGACGACAAACAAATCGCCCTTTCCACCAACGTTATTTTCGGCGTTCAATCGGTATATCTTAAAGAGGGTACGCTCACTGGCATGTATTACGACTACGCTTTAGCCGCGCCGTTCATGTCGGGAGTTTATGAAAACGAAAGCAACGATATGCTCATCCTCGGAATGGGAACGGGAACATACGCGACCCAATGCGAAAAATATTTTTCGGGCGAACGCATGACCATAGAAGGAGTTGAAATAGACGAAAAAATAACCGAACTTTCCAAAAAATATTTTCACGCTTCCGATAAAATCAAAGTATCGACGTACGACGGAAGAGCCTATCTCAACGCAATCGACAAAAAATACGACGTTATCATGGTGGACGCATATCAGGACATAACCATCCCCTTTCAGATGTCTTCGCGGGAATTTTTCACGCTCGTTAAAAATCATCTTAAAGAAAACGGCGTTATGGTCGTTAACATGAACATGCGCGGAAGCGGCGAAGGCTCGATAAACGATTATCTTTCGGACACGATTGCGAGCGTGTTTCGGGAAGTTTACACGGTTGACGTGAAAAACTCGTCCAACAGAGAGCTTTTCGCTTCGAACAGCGGGAAAATGAAGGAAACGCTTACAACCAACCTGACAAAAGCAGACGATAACGCGCTTAAAAACATGATGCAAAGCGTTAGCGGCGATCTTAAAGAATATAAAAGCGATAAAAAGTACGTTCTGACGGACGACAAAGCACCCGTAGAGCTTTTAGGAATGAAAGTTATCGACGAGATGATTTCGGACGAAATATCTTATTACAAGAAAATTTTCAAAGAAAAAGGACTTAAAGGCTTATTGGAAAGTTTTTAATCCTTTGAGAAATTTTTTACATAATCCGGTTTATATGTGCCAAACTAACGGTAGCCGATAAAAACCAAAAAACACGTTTTCTGTCGGCTGAGGAGCCGAATTATGAAAGATACAGGAATCGTAAGAAGGATAGACGTTTTAGGAAGAGTCGTTATACCTAAGGAAATAAGAAAAACGTTAAAAATAAACGAGGGCGACCCCGTGGAAATCTACACGGAAAAGGACGCGCTCGTGATAAAAAAATATTCGCCCGTAAAAACGCTCGGAGGCTCGCTCGACTGTGCGGCGGAAAGCCTTGCAAAGTGTACCGGACATTCCGTTATTATCTGCGATAAGGCAAACTATATTTCGGCGGCGGGCAGCGGCATAAAAGGAATCGTTTCAAACAGAATATCCTCTGACGTCGAAAAACTTATAACGCAGAAAAAAACTCTTGTCGTAAATCATTCTGAAGGCGGCGCTCCCGTCGAAATTATAGGCGGCGATTCGCTGAATATCGCGAATCAGCTTTTTATGCCCATCGTTGCGGACGACCAACCTATCGGCGGAATCATTCTTGCGGAAAAGGCAAAAGAAAAAGCAATCACATCGTCCGATATAAATCTCGCGATGTTAACGGCGGAATTTGTTTCGCTTCACTTCGGTGATGAATAAACCGAAAAACATGTCGCCGAAAACAAGCCTTCTGAAAAGCGCGATAATAATTTCGCTGGGCGGGCTTATAGTTAAAGTTCTCGGTGCGTTTTACAGAATTCCGCTTAATAATTTTTTAAAAGCCGAAGGACTCGGGATTTACCAGGCGGCATTCCCCGTCTATCTCATACTTATGACCTTTACGGGATCGGCGGCGACTACGACAATAACAAAAGCCATATCGGCGGGCGAAAACGGAGAACGTGTTCTCAAAAAATCGCTCGCCGTTATCGTACCTGCGGGAATTTTCGGTTGGCTTATAATGTCTTTACTTGCAAAACCGCTGTCGGCTATGCAAGGAACGCCCGAGGCAACCGCGGCATATATCGCGCTTGCCCCGTCATTGATATTCGTAAGCGCGATTTCATGTTTCAGAGGGTATTTTCAAGGTAAAAACGATATGCGCCCGACGGCGATTTCGCAGATTATCGAACAAATCGTAAAATTAGCCGTCGGAACGACGCTTTGCTTTTTCTTCGGAAACCCGCCTGCAAAAGGTGCATCCTTAGCATGTTTTGCCGTATCCGCAGGCGAACTTTCGGCAACGGTATATCTTGTTTTTTTATATAAAAACAAGCGGGAGTTTATTGCCGATTACCGGGGAAAATATACGTTTAAACGACTTATAGCGGGACTTATCCCCGTCACTTTGACAACTTCCGTAATACCGCTTTCAAGGCTGTTCGACAGTTTTACCGTCGTAAATTTTATGAGCGGATATACGAATAACGCCACAGGTCTGTACGGGTTGTATTCGGGAAGCGTGGAATCGATCATCGGCATGCCCGTGGCGCTTTGTTACGGATTGTCCGCGGCAGCCATACCTGCGATTTCATCGTACTTTTCGAAAAAAGATTACGAAAACGCGAAAAGGAATTCCGTTAAAGCCCTTTCTTATACGCTTTTTCTCTCTGCCGTATCGTTTGCGAGTATCGCGCTTTTTTCCGAAACCGTCGTGAATATTCTTTTTCCTAAACTTACGGCCGACAATAAGACGATATTAAACAGACTTATCGATTTTGCGGCGATCGACATCGTACTTCTCTCGCTTATTCAGACGGAAAGTTCGGTTCTCATTGCAATCGACAAGCCGTTTTTGCCGAGCGTTTCGCTTTTTATTGGTTTCACGATTAAAGCAACCGCGCAGCTTTTACTGCTTAAAAACCCGGAATTAAATATTTTTGCCGTATTATATTCGGATATCCTCTGTTATTTGGTTGCCGTTTTCTTAAATTTGGTATATATTATATATAGATTTAAAAAAAGGAAACCAAACGATGAAACTTATACTTGCGGGCGCGGGAGTGAAGGAAGGCGACCTCTCTTTGAGAGCTTACGAAGAAATAAAGAAGGCCGATAAAGTTTTTATAAGAACCGCGGAGACAAACGTCGGGAGATGGCTCGCGACGTTGGGATTCGAGTTCACCGCTCTCGATTATATTTACAAAAAATCGCGCAATTTTTATACGCTTGCAAAAAATCTTGCTGACGTCGTTCTGAAAGCGGCGAAAACCCTTAACGTCGTCTACCTCGTCGACGGCGACGTAAAGGACGACGTGTCCTGCTCTGTTATCGCAGGCGTAAGAAAGGACGCGGTCATTATCCCCGGGATTTCAAAAGCCGACTATTATCTTGAAAGAGTCGGCATTTTTTCGTACACGAATTACACAGCAATCTCCGCATACGACATAAACACTCCCGAGCGACTCACCCTCCCTCTCGTCGTTTTCGATATCGATTCGAATCTGACGGCAAGCAACGTCAAGCTTCGCCTTGCCGACCTCTTCGGAGACGATATCCCCTGCTATAAGTTCTTTAACGACCAATTTAAGAAAATTCCGCTGTATGAATCGGACTACGGAAACGAATTCGATTATTCCTCGGCGATTGTAATCGGCGAAATACCTTTAACCGAAAAATCGCGCTTCACCGTCGACGATTTGTCGGACATTCTCCGTATTCTGCGCAGCCCCGACGGTTGCCCCTGGGA
>JAJWOJ010000118.1:4346-6566 GCA_021635425.1 Clostridiales bacterium
GCATAAGAAAAAATCTCATCGAAGAAGTTTACGAACTTATCGACGCGGTGAATAACGATGACGACGACGCAATTTTAGAGGAAACCGGCGACGTTTTGCTTCAGGCGTTTTTCTATATACAATTCGAGGAAGAAAAAGGTTATTTCAACCTCAACGACGCCGTCAGCGGAATTTGCAACAAGCTCATAAGCCGCCACACCCATATTTTCGGAAAAGATACGGCAAAAGATGCGGGACAGGCACTTGACGTATGGGAGAAAAACAAACAAAAAGAAAAAGGATTCGGATGCGGAGCGGAATACCTCGAATCCGTTCCCGAAAGCTTCCCCTCCGTTCTTCGCGCTCATAAGGTCGGTTCGAGGTCGGCAAAATACAACATGGACTTTTCTTCGCCCGAGCAATGCGCGGATAAGGTTAAAGAAGAATTTTACGAAGTTCTGGAAGAATATAAAAAGAAAAACGAAGAAGGAATTTACGAGGAATCGGGCGACCTTTTGTTTGCAGTCGTAAGTTTCGTAAGACTTCTCGGCGTAAACGGCGAACTTGCGTTAAACTCGGCGACCGATAAGTTTTTAAAACGCTTCCGTAAAACCGAAGAACTCGTAATCAAAGACGGGAAAAACATGAAAGAACTTTCCGAAGAAGAATTGGACAAATACTATCATGAAGCTAAAAAGTATTAAAATCGGAAAGTTTGAAACCGAAAACAATGTGTTTCTGGCTCCGCTGGCGGGTTTTTCGGATTATGCGATGCGCTCCGTTTGTCTTTCTTTCGGTGCGGGCTTAACCTTTACGGAAATGGTTAGTTGCAAGGGGCTTTTATACGACAACGAAAACACGAAAAATCTTCTCTACACTTCTCCCGAGGAAAAAATTAAATGTGTACAGATATTCGGAAACGACCCCGTAATTATGCACCGCGCGCTCGAATCGGACGCGCTTGCGCCTTTCGATATAGCCGATATAAACATGGGCTGTCCTATGCCGAAAATATACAATAACGGTGAGGGAAGCGCGCTTATGCTCAACCCTTCTCTTGCCGAGAAAATCGTTTCGGAATGTAAAAAAAGCGGTAAGCCCATAACCTGCAAAATAAGGGCGGGAATCCACGACGACGAGCCGCTTGCCGTCGATTTTGCCAAAGCATTGGAGCAAGGCGGCGCGGATCTTATTACCGTTCACGGCAGATCCCGCGACAGAATTTATGCCGGCGACGTCGATTACGATTTAATTTCAAAAGTCAAACAAAGCGTAAAAATCCCCGTAATCGCCAACGGCGGCGTATTCGCGAAAGAGGACGCGGACAAGCTTTCAAAAGAGACGGGGGCGGACGGAATTATGATCGCGAGAGGCGCGCTGGAACGCCCGTGGATATTCTCCGAGATTCTCGGAAAACAATTTGATGCCGATAAGAAAACCCTTGTTAATCGACATATAGACCTACTTTTGCAAAAATTCGACGCAAAATTCGTCGCCGTTTATTTCAGAAAACAACTGTGCTTGTATCTGAAAGGCGAAAAGAATTCCACAACATTCAAACAAGCCGTTTTAAGAATGACGTCCATACCCGAAATCAAAAAAGCCGTGGCAGATTTCTTCGACGGCAACAATAAAACCGATTCTGCGATAAATTGAATTTCGCTTAACATTTCGCCGCACCCTTTCATAAACTGAAAAAGGGAGAGCGAAATGAAAGTAAAAGTTTTTATTCCCGGAACGGATATAATCAAAAAGGCACATAAAAACCAGGATTACGACATCGTCGTGAACGGTTTTAATCAGACCGAAAGAATCAGATACTCAAAGGAATTAAACGGCGAAACATGCCGCCTTAAAACCCTTGCGGAATGTTCGGAAAATACGGCGAAAACTTATATCTGCGCGTTTGACACCGATAATTACGGCATAATAAAACACTCGGCAGGCGTTTTTGATTGCGGAAAACTGCTCGGGATAAGCGATATGACGGTCGCATATTCGGGAAGCCCGTATATGCCGGGCGCGCACGGAAAACTTTACGACACGAAATCGGGCAAAATCGCCGTCGCGATCGGTGACGACTTATTCAGATACGAACTTTTTAAATCGTTTGCCGTATGCGGCGCGGAAGCGGTAATCGCGATAAGGCAGGACGGAAGCTCGGAAATGAACGGAATACTCCTTCGCGCTTACTCCTATCTTCTCGGCTTCCCTATTCTTCTCGTTTCCAGAGACAAAGCA
>JAJWOJ010000119.1 GCA_021635425.1 Clostridiales bacterium
TCGATTTTACAAGTTACTTGTAAAAAATCTTGTGGTTAGCGATGAAACTTTTAGCAACTATAAAATTGACGGTATAAATATTGAGAGCGCTGCAGCAACTTTTATTTTAAATAGAATTTGGACGATTATAACTGAAGGAAATATTACAACATGCGAAACAAATAAAGGTACAACTTTATCTCTCGGACTAATCGGACAAGATTTGTCGGGCGTTACCGAAGTCCATACTGCGGTTTTGGACGATTTAAAGAAAGCTTCTGATTTTAATCAAAGCGATTTCGTAAAAAAGAATCCTATTACTCTCGACATAATAACCTTGGCAGAATCGAAAGACGACGAATTATTTGTTTACTGTTATCATTCTCAGGGGGTATCCGTTGACGCGTTAAAGGCTCAGGAATTGTACATTTCGTTTACGGACGGAAGCGGAACTTCGTATAAATACCGATTGCAGTTTATAAACTACAACGAAACTTTAGCAAAATACAGAGTTGAAAAATACTCGGTAAAAAGCGATACTAAGCGCGTTTACAACGTCATTTCCATTACAGACGGACAACCCGAATCTTACCCTATCGGTAAAGTCTGGACGTTTCAAAGTCAAGCGGACGGCACAACCGCTCTCACCGTTTCGACGGGTAAAGCATATTATCTCGGTAAGCTTGCAAGTTGTCATGTAGGCTCGGGCGGCACGGGTGAAAGCGGATCGGATTCACCGTCGCAAAGCGAAAGCGGTTCGGGTTCGCCCTCGCAAAGCGAAACGAGTAAAAACCCTGACGGTAGTTCTGTTCAGACATCGTCTAAAGGTAAAATTATTTTAGCGGTTTTCGGTTCAATTGCTTTCGTTGCCGCTATCGCGGTTGTAATTTCTTATATTCTCAGGAAGAAAGACGGGAAAACGGTTAAATCTTTTAAATTTTCCGTTTGGTTTAATGAGAAATCTCAGTCGGTTAAACGCTTTTTCTCTTCACTTTTCAAGAAAAAGAACAAGAACGGTAACATTAAAAAGTCTAAGCCGAAAAAGAAGTTTTCGCTTAAAGCAAAGTTTAAATCTTTAAAAGATTCGTTTTTGTCGCTTTTTAAGAGAAAAAAGACGTTTAAACCCGCGAAACGAAGGGCGTAAAAGATGAATACATTTAAACGTGTTTTGCGGGTTCTGCTCGAATTGTTTTTATTGTCGATTATAGGTTATTTTATATTTACGGGCTTCAGATTATGAATATTTTTAAACGTTTAAAGAAAATAAATTACAGGCATTATATACTGGCGGCGATAACTATAGGTTTTGCCGCCTGTATTTTACTTTTTCCGCATTCGGTCGGAAGAATTATCGAAAGCATACGCGATTTCGGTTTATCTATGGCATATTATTTTTGCGAAATAACGGAAATTCCGCATAATATAACGCCTACGGTCAATACATACCCGAAATATCCTTTTTTTGATTTTTTGCAAAACATAAAACTCCCATCAACCTTTCTCCCGTTTGATATCGAAACTTTCAAGGTGAAATGGTCGCAATATTGGAGAGTGTGGGCTTCATGGGCGAATTTTAAAGCTTATTTATCTTTTTTAATAGACAAGCTGTATATTATTTCGGAAATATTGCTTTGCATTATGCCTTTTTTCATCGTTTTTTACATGGTGTTCGAAAGCTACTTGAAAAAGGAAAACAACGATTACGACAAAGACAGTAAATCATTGCAAAAATGGAAGAGATTTTCGTTCAGAGTTATAACTCCGATAAAAACATGGTTTAAAAATTTCTTTGTTTTCATGAAGAAATATCCTGTATATAGTCGGATATGGTTTGTTTTGTGGGCGTTATATTTTAATTTTTTCGCGATAGCTATCGAATTTGTCGCATATTATTTTTACCTCGTAGTTTCGTTTGATTTTATAAGCCTTTACATTCAGGTTGTAAAGCTTTTTCTCGATTTATGGTCGATTTTAACGTTCATTCCGCTGTGGGGCTGGTGCGTTATCGGGTTTATGTTTTTCGACCGTATCAGGAAAAGTATCGGATATAACGTTCTTGAACACAACGAGATGAAAAATCGTGGGTTTATAAACGGCAGACCTATAGTGTATATGGTTTGCGGAACAATGGGAAAGAAAAAGACAACGGCAATTACCGACATGGCTTTATCTCAGGAAGCGATGTTTCGTGATAAGGCGTTCGAAAAGCTTCTCGAGAACGATATGAAGTTTCCGAATTTTCCCTGGATAAACTTCGAAAATTTTATCCGCAGATGTATGGAGCGGCATTTGATTTACAATTTAGCAACGTGTTTAAAAGCCGTATCTACCGTTGAATATTTCTGGAAGTACGAATCGACCGACATTGCAACCGCAAAAAGCATAAACAGGCAATTAAAACTCAGATACGGACTTTCACTCGATAAGCAAACGCTTTTATTTGGTTATGATTTCGAGCGTTACGGTTTAACGTATGACGATAAATTAAAAGTCGTGGATATATGGGAAGTTCTGAAAGATTATGCTCGCTTATATTTTATTTATATTATCCCGAGTTCGCTCATACTCAGCAATTATTCTATCCGAACGGACGGAATAAAAAGCGATATAGGCAATTTCCCGATGTGGGATAACGACTTTTTTAAGCGTAACAACCTTGATTCCTATTCGGTTAGCCGTCATGCGCATATCCTCGATTTCGATATGTTGAGGCTCGGGAAAAAGGTAAATGAAAACAACCCGAACAAAGATTGTTTTGATTTCGGAGTGGTTATGGCAACGGAAATTGGTAAAGAGCGCGGAAACGCTATCGAAAATATAGACAAGAAGAAAAAAGACGAAACTGCGAACCCGAAAAACGACCTTTTCAATTCGTGGCTTAAAATGGTTCGGCATTCCGCCACGGTAGATAAATTTCCGTTCGTAAGGGTTATAACCGACGAACAACGCCCCGAAAGTTGGGGTGCAGATTGCCGCAACCTTTGCGATATCGTGTATATAAAAGAAAGCGGCGATACAAAGCTTGCAATGCCGTTTTTCTCGCTTGCTGAGTTGTTATATGAAATTATATTCAACAAGTTCGTGGATTTGTATTACAGTTATCGTTTTTCGCGTTCGGATAATACTTTAGCGATGTATTTTCTAAAGAATTTTACGGCAAAAATACACCGTTATTATACGAATATTTATAACCGATTCGGTTATTGCGCTTTGCGCGTACAGGTTGAAAGCGGCACTCAGGACGGTCAAATTTCCGAAACGAACTACTATCTCGCGCATAAGAAAATATACAGCAATCGATTTTCAACCGACTGTTTCAGCGATTATTTTCAATCTAAAGCGTTGCGTTCGCCCGTCGGTATAAACGACCTCAGAGAATATGCAACCGAAAAGGCAACGCTCGAAGAACTCAACGAACAAAACAGCTATTTCATTCAGGATTTGAACGATAAAAGAGATATGAATATGTAAAACAGTTGACAAAATAAAAAAATGATAGTATTCTAAAGATACCACACAAATAAAATATTCATCTTTAGGAATACTATCGTAAAACGGTATTTCTTTTTACTAAAGATGAATTTTTGTGTGGTAACAAAATCTAAAAGGAATACAGTTTTTGTGCGAAGCCTTTTAGGTTTTCGCACTTTTTATTTTTAGGAGAAAATTATGGAAGAGGAAAAGAAAGATGCAGTCAAAGAAGACGAACCCGATAGAACCATGGCTTGGTTGATTTTTTTCGTTATTGCTTCCTTGGTGTTTGTTTTAATCGCATTGTTTGTCGCATTTAACGGTGATTTCAAAAAGTCGGATTCTCCGGCGGCAAATATTTTAACCGCCGTAACAAAAAAAGCCCCGGCGGTCACCGTCGATTCTCATGTTCTTACCGAATTGAAATTCTATGTCTATGCAGTAGATAATTACGACGAGGTTGACGTTACATTCAGTCTTTTAGATGAAAAAGGCGGCATATTGACTACGCAGACGTTACAAGGGTTTAATTACAGAAAAGGCAATACTTATGTTCTTTCTCAATCTTTGTCGTTATCTGAATTATGGAACGGAAAGAACGTCAAGTATAGTATTTCATACTACAAGTAAAAATATTTTTTCCGTGTTTGAAACGGCTTTAAATGGTGGAATTCGAAATTCCACCATTTTTTATGGTTTACAACGTCGTACACCATTTCGCCCTGTATTTCTATGGCTCGGCGCACACTTCGGGCAGTAACAATTTCTGTAATTTTTCGCCACTGCCCAGCCGTGTTCTCTTGCCGACTTAACTGAAAAATATTCCGCAGTCTGACTGCAATCATCGCACTGAAAAAAATATCTGTTAATTGTGCAAAACATTTTCAGCTCCTATCGGTATTTTCAATTTTATTGCTATTTTTTGACTGCTTAATTATCGGGCAATCTTTTTCATCATAAATCGGCATTTCTGCCAAATCGCAGAACGGTTCGAAATAATTACAACTTATGTTGTATTTACAAGTGGAACATTTTTTGTTTATAGTCATATTATCACCTTTCATTGTAAAAAATAAATTTAAATACTATTTACTTATTTTCTTTGTTGTCGGTATATTCTTCCCATAACTTTATACCTCTTTCGTCGCAAATAAATTCTAACATGTCACTTTGACGACATAACCATCTTTCGTATTTCTCCCTTTCTTTTATATCAACTATATCATAGCCACGCTCGTACATTTCTTCGGCTTGACTTCCTAATGTTTTAAACATAGCATCGTAATATTCTTCCTTAAGCTGTTCGTCAGTTAAAGTGTCTGTCCATTTTTTTAATTTTGCTAACTCTCGTTTGTTCATTTTGATACCTCTTAATAAAATTTCTGTTTACCCGTCGAAAACGCTTGCAATTTTCGATTTTGGGTGTTAAAATAAAACCATGTTAAGCGAAGGGCGGACAGGTAATCGCCCCGCGCTTTGGTTGCCGCTCGGAAAGTTCGTGAAATTCTCACCGTGCGGCGGTTGAAACTACTTCGTCAAGTTTATCGGGTTATGTATTCGATAAGTTTGACGATTTCTTTTTCTTCCCAATTAAGGGATTTCAGATATTGTATCAACCGATACAATTCCGATGTACTCACTTCGTTCATATTCCTTTTTACCTGCCTTTTAAAATTTAACGGCTTGAAGCCGACCGACTTTTCAAAACTGAATCGCTCTGAATCTCTCCACGGCAACTCCTCAGAAGAACTCGCCAAAGAATAATTAAGGTTGCGGTTGTTGCGGGCAACAACTGCTTAATTGCCTGCGACCATGACGATATCACGTTGTCAAGAAAAAAAGACGGCACGGCTTTTTAGAAAAAATTTTGAGAAGGATAAAAAGCGTAGCGGTTTATGTTCGCAAAATTTTTGCGGTTCTTTACAACGGGATAGCGTTATGGCACCGAAAAAACAGATAAAACTAAAATTATAGAAAGTTTGAAAAGGAGAGAGACGGGCGGAAGTCGAGGCGATTTAGCCGACTACGCCCCGCCGCTCTCCTTTTCTTTCTATCAAGGGGTAAACATATGAAAAAGAAAGGAACTAAGAATCTCTCTTACAATCAACGGTTAAAAATAGAATCGTTTTTAACCGCAGGACTACCGAAAAAGAAAATCGCGGAAATTTTAAATCTCGATCTTTCAACCGTATACAAAGAAATTAAGCGCGGCAGACAGGAAATCACGGTTAAAACGAATTATTATTATAACTACGAAAAAGAATATCGTTATAAGAAAAAAATTATTTATAATGCCGATGTTGCACAGCAGAAATATATCTTTAACTGTTCGGCGAGGGGTGTAGATTTGAAAATCGGTAATGATATTGAGTTTGTTAAATACATGGAAAAACGAGTTATCGAGGACGGGCTTTCTCCGTGTGCCGTTCTTGGCGAAATAAAACGCAATAACTTACCGTTTTCAACCCGCATATCGAAGCCGACGTTATACAGATATATTTCAATGGGTATATTTCCGAATTTAAAGTTAGCAAAACGTAAACGAGAATATAATCATGTTACCGCAAAACGCGCAACAAAAGGAACATGTATAGAAGAACGCCCTGAAGAGATCAATTCAAGAACAACTTTCGGGCATTGGGAAATGGACTGCGTATGCGGGCCGACGAAAACGTCTTTACTCGTTTTAAGTGAAAGACTTACTCGTAAAGAGTTAATTTTTAAAATACCGTCGCAAGAATCGCAAAACGTCGTCCGCATTCTGAACGTTCTCGAACGCCGCTACGGTAAAAGTTTCCGAAACGTATTCAAAACGATCACCGTCGATAACGGATCTGAATTTGCCGACACAAAGGGAATGGAAAATTCGAGTTACGGAAAAGGATCGCGAATTAAGGTTTTTTATTGTCATCCGTATAGCAGTTACGAACGGGGAACAAATGAAAGGCTTAACCGTGAAATTCGCCGACTTATTCCGAAAGGCTCGAATTTAAACAATATTTCCGATGAAGAAGTAAAACGTGTTGAATCCTGGGTTAACGCATATCCGCGCGAGGTTCTCGGCTTCGCCACAAGCGAAGAGCTTTTCCGGCAACAATTAACATTACTTTAATAA
>JAJWOJ010000120.1 GCA_021635425.1 Clostridiales bacterium
GTATAGGCACTATATTTATATATTTCGTCTGTGCGTAATGGGGCGCGATTTTTTCGCGTCCCGTTTTTTTTAAACGAAGATTCAATTTGAGATTCAAAGGGAAAATTTCCCGAATTTTACGCAGAATATATGCGGCGGGGCAAATTGAAAGCTCCGCATCGGAGAAGAGCGGTGAAAGCTAAATATAAAAGAATACTTCTTAAAATAAGCGGAGAAGCGTTGTCGGGCGAAGTCGGTCACGGGTTCGATAAAAACGCGCTTAATTCGGTTGCAAAACAGATACGCGAGGTAGCGGATCTCGGCGTTGAGGTCGGCGTAGTCGTCGGCGGCGGAAATATCTGGCGCGGCAGACAAGGTCTCGATATGGACAGAGTTACCGCCGATCAGATGGGCATGCTCGCGACGGTCATCAACGCGCTTGCCGTTTCCGAAGCGATTTCGGGCGCGGGGGTTGAGGCGAAAGTCCTCACGTCGATAGCGATTTCGGGCGTGGGCGAAATGTTCAACCACAAACTTGCCGATAAATACCTTAAAGAAGGCAAAGTCGTCGTATTCGGCGGCGGAACGGGCAACCCCTTCTTCTCGACGGACACGGGCGCGTCGCTCAAAGCGGCGGAAATAGGCGCGGACGCCCTTCTTCTCGCCAAAAACATCGACGGAATTTACGACAGCGACCCGAAACTTAATCCGAACGCTAAAAAGTTCGACAGTTTAACCTATGACGAATACGTCGAAAGAGGGCTTAAAGCCATGGACACTTCCGCGGTTATCATGTGCAAGGAGAACGGGCTTAAAGTTCACGCATTCGGCTTATCGGGCGAAAAATCGATACTTAAAGCGGTTGCGGGAGACAAGGAAGGAACCGTTATATATTGAAATTGTTGAAAATCGGGCAAAAATCATCGGTAATTTCCAAAAAACTATTGAAATTTTGCCCGCAATGACATATAATATTATTCGGGAGCGGGCGAAAGCGTTAAAAATCGCCCGTGCCTTTCGATCGAAAAAGATATAAGGAGTAAACAAAAATGAACGAAAATGTAGTAAAACTTTTGAACGAGCAGGTAAACAAGGAGTTTTACTCGGCGTATCTATATCTCGATTTCGCCAATTATTATGCAGAAGTGGGGCTTGACGGCTTTGCAAACTGGTACAGAGTACAGGCGCAGGAAGAGAGAGATCACGCAATGCTGTTCTTTCAATATCTTCTGAACAATGAAGTAAAAGTTACTTTTGATGCGATCGCAAAACCCGAATGGGAGCGCGACGATAATATGACGCCCCTTAAAAAAGCACTCGAACACGAAAAATACGTTACTGCCTCCATAAACGATATTTATACGGCGGCTTATGAAGCGAGGGACTTTCGCACCATGCAATTGCTTGATTGGTTTGTAAAAGAACAGGGCGAAGAGGAAAAGAACGCGTCGGATATGATTACCAAAATGGAATTGTTCGGCACCGACGCGAAGGGGCTTTATATGCTCAACAGCGAACTGAAAGCCCGTGTGTACGTCGCACCTTCGCTTGTGTTGTGATGAGTTGTTTCCGTTGTCGTCGACGCTTGCATCACAAGCGTCTTGCTTAACAAAAAGAGAAAACGGCGCAAATTAATTCGTCACCGGGTTTATAGGTGAAATAAAATAAAAGAACGGCGATAGAATCGGCAGAAACCGAAGAGGAAACACAAAACACTTTTAAAAAATAAGAATAAAAAAAAGGAAAACATAAATGAATTTGTTGTTTAAGATTTCATACGGCTTGTTTGTTCTTTGTGCAAAAGCCGGCAAAGAAGAAAGCGGGTGCATTGTAAACACGTTTTCGCAACAAACCGCGCTTCCCGAGACCTTCAGTGTAACGGTCAACAAGCAAAATTTCACGCACGACCTCATCGAAAAAAGCAGAGAATGCGTCGTCGCGATTCTTTCGACCGAAACGGATTTTGAAACGATAAAAAGATTCGGAATGCAGTCGGGAAGAAGTGTCGATAAGTTCGCCGGAATCGACTTTAAGACGACAGGCATCGGAATTAAAGTTCCCTATACAAAGGGCGTTCTCGGATACTTTGCGCTTAAAGTTTTGAAAACCGTAGATATGGGTACGCACACGATGTTCGTGCTTTCGGCAGTCGAAAACGAGGCTTTTGTCGAAAGCGGAGACGCACTTACGTACGATTATTATCAGAATCATATCAAGCCGAAGCCCGAGATCAAGACAAGCGAAAAAACGGAAAAGTGGGTTTGCAAAATCTGCGGATACGTTCACGAAGGGCCGTTACCTGCGGATTTTATCTGTCCGCTGTGCAAGCATCCCGCGTCCGATTTCGAAAGAATACAATAAAAAAACAAAAAGGAGAAACAATATGAAGTACGTATGTGTATGTGGTTATGTTTATGATGAAGAAGCGGGAGATATCGAACTCGGTATCGCTCCGGGCACCAAATGGGAAGACCTTCCGGAAGAGTTCGTTTGTCCTATATGCGGTATAGGCAAAGAAGGTTTTTCGGAAGAGTGAACCGTCAACTATACTATAAGGAGAAAATCACTATGGCATTAGATATCGAAAAAGTTGAAATGATAATAATGGAAGCGGACGAAAAGCTCGAAAAATCCACCGAAGTTTTCCTTTCGGATCTCACTCAGGTGAGAGCGGGAAGAGCCAATCCGCACGTACTCGATAAAATCAAGGTCGATTATTACGGAACGTTGTCGCCTATAAATCAGGTGGGCAACATCGCCGTAACGGACGGTCAGTGCCTTGTCATCACTCCGTGGGATAAGAGTTTGCTTAAAACCATCGAAAAAGCCATTCAGGTTTCGGATATCGGCATCAACCCCACGAACGACGGTAACGTCATAAGGCTTGTTTTCCCCACGCTCACGGAAGAGAGAAGAAAGGAAATAGTAAAACAGGTAAAGAAGATGGCGGAAGACGCGAAAATCGCCGTAAGAAACGTCAGAAGAGAAGTTCTCGATTCTTTGAAGAAGATGAACAAGGCGAAAGAGATGACGGACGACGAATACGCGGGCTATGAAGCCGACGTAGAGAAGAAAGTTACGAAGGCTGTCGAAAACATCGATAAAGCCGCGGCGGAAAAGGAAAAGGAACTTCTTACCGTATAATGGACGAACCGAAAACAGTCCCCCGCCACGTCGGAATAATTATGGACGGCAACGGGCGATGGGCGAAATTAAGAGGCAAACCGAGAAGCTACGGGCATAAAAAAGGCGCGGATATTATCGACGAGGTCGTTTCCGCATGTTTCGACGGCGGAGCGGAAGCCGTGAGCCTGTACGCTTTTTCAACTGAAAACTGGGTAAGACCGAAAGAGGAGATTGAAACCATTTTCGGTCTTTTGGGCATTTTGCTCGACAAAAAGTTTTCAAGGCTCGTAAAACAACGCGTCAGGCTTGTCATTTCGGGCGATATAACCCCCCTTCCCGAAAAGCTGCGCGTCAAGTGTTTAAACGCTATCGAAAAAACCAAGGATTTTACGGGGCGGACGTTAAACGTCGCGCTTAATTACGGTTCGAGAACGGAAATTACGAGAGCGTGCAATCTCGCGCTTCGCAGCGGAAAAACGGAGATCACGGAAGAGGACGTCGCGGCAAATCTTTACACCGCGGGGCTGCCCGATATCGATCTCGTTATAAGAACGAGCGGCGAAATGCGCCTTTCCAACTTTTTTTTGTGGCAGTGCGCTTATGCCGAGTTTTATTTTACCGACGTTTTATGGCCCGATTTTCACAAAGACGAGCTTGAAAAAGCTTTCGAATGGTTTTCGCACCGTAAAAGACGTTTCGGCGGCGTGTGAAATCCGGGCGATTCGTTAATTTCCGGTAAATGCATAAAGGATAATTGATTATGTTAAAAAGAACGATTACGGGAATCGGCATAGTGATTGTTACGGTCGGTTTTTTCCTGTGTAAATACTTTTTGGATATGCCTGTTTTCGAGGGCGTGTTTTTAAAACCCGTCACCATAGGCGATATGCTTTTCGATCTGTTCATTCTCATAATGGCGGTTGTTTCTACGTATGAGTATGAACGGGCTTTTTCCGATAAGCTTTTAAAAACCGAAAAAGTAATAATTTTCATCTATCCGTTCGCGGTTTACATTTCATATTGTTTCAGGGGTTTAGGCTGGGCGTTCGGCGCGATGCTTTTCTTGTTTTTGCTTCTTTTGGCGCAGCTCGTTTTCGAATATGATAAAATATCTCTCGAAAGCATCGGGATAAGTCTTTTCACGATGATTTATCCCTCAACCATTCTCGTTTCCCTTCTCGTCATAAACCGTTACCCCACGCTCGAACCTCTTCTGATGGTTTTTGCGATAACTCCGTGCGCGGATACTTTCGCATATTTCGTGGGCAGTATCGTAAAAGGCAAAAAATTATGCCCGAACATAAGCCCCAACAAAACGGTGAGCGGGTTTATCGGCGGGCTTTTCGGCGGAATGATCGCAAGCCTTTTAGTATATTTCATATTTACCGAAAAGGGTGCGATTTTTAATTCTGTTTTCCTTGAAGTTCTGCTTTTTGCGGGCGCGGGCATCGCGTGCGCGCTTCTCACCGCTTACGGCGATCTTGTCGAAAGCGTTATCAAGAGAAAACTCGGCATAAAGGACATGGGAAAAATTCTCCCCGGGCATGGCGGAATGAGCGACCGTATAGACGGGCTTACTTTTGCCGCTCCCGTGATATCCTTTGTTTTTACAATTCTCGTTCCGCTTTTCACCGGCGGGGAATCGTTTTTAATGTAATAGCCGACTTCGGCGGGCATATAAAACGATATTTTCGAATAAACTGATTACAGGCTGCCGACGGCTCGAAAGGCGGCAGCTTTTATATTAAATATGATAAAAATATCTCTTATCGGCAGTACGGGGTCTATCGGCAGACAGGTCGTGGACGTTGCGCTTCGCCACAAAGACAAATTTAAAATAATAACCCTCGCGGCGGGCGGAAACGCAAAACTTTTGGAGGAGCAGGCAAATCTCTTGCACCCCGAGGTAATCGCCCTTGCCGACCCCGAAAAAGCCTGCGAAATAAAAGAGCTTCCTGAGGGTACGGCTCTTTACACGGGCGAGAACGCCGTTTTGCATGCCGTCAGCGAAAAATCGGATATAGTTTTCGTGGCGGTGTCGGGTTTTGCGGGGCTTAAACCCACGCTCGAGGGGATATCGCTCGGGAAAGATATCGCGCTTGCGAATAAGGAAACGCTCGTTGCGGGCGGAGAAATCGTCATGAAGCTTGCAAAAGAAAAGGGCGTGAGAATCATCCCCGTAGACAGCGAACATTCGGCGATTTTTCAGTGTCTCGGCTTTGAGCGCGACGCCGATTTCAGAAAACTTATCATCACGGCGAGCGGCGGGGCGTTCAGAGATTTACCTAAGGAAAAAATCGAGAAGATGAAGGCGGCGGACGCTCTTCGTCACCCAAACTGGAACATGGGGAAAAAAATAACGATAGATTGCGCCACGCTTTTGAACAAGGGGCTTGAAGTTATCGAAGCTTGCAGGCTTTATAACGCCCCGCTTGAAAAGGTGGAAGCGATAATTCATCCCGAAAGCATAATTCACTCCATGGTGGAATTTTGCGACGGCGCGATTATGGCTCAGCTCGGCTATCCGTCCATGGAAATACCCATTCAGCTTGCCCTCACTTATCCGAAAAGGTATGAAACGGGCGTTCCGTTTCTGTCATTGGCGGGGAAAACCCTGCATTTCGACAATATCGATACGGACAGATTTCCGTGTTTTTCGCTCGCGCTCGACGCGTATAAAAAAGGCGGATTGTACCCATGCGCGATGAACGCGGCAAACGAGGCGGCGGTTATGCTGTATCTCGAAGATAAAATTAAATTTTACGATATAGCGGAGCTTATTTCTTACGCAACCGAAAAGGCGCAAAACGGAGAAGTTACTTACGACAATCTCGTTTTTGCGGACGCGGAAGCGAGAAGAGCTGTGCAAAAAAAAGCGGAGTGTGAAAATTGATAGTAAATTTATTGGAGAACGAGGCTGTTGCCTCGGCATTCAAAACGGCGGGTTATGTTCTTCTTGCCATACTCATTCTGATGATAATGATAACCGTACACGAACTCGGGCATTATCTCGTCGGCAAGGCGTTCAAATTTAAAATAAACGAATTCGCGATAGGCATGGGCCCCGCGATTTTCAAGCGGACGATGAAAAGCGGCGAAATCTTTTCGATAAGGCTTTTCCCGTTCGGCGGATTCTGCGCGTTCGACGGTGAGGATCAGGACGGCGACGACCCCAACGCATTCAACAACAAAAAGCCGTGGCAGAGGATTTTAGTCCTCGTCGCGGGGGCTACGATGAACTATCTTTTAGCTCTTCTCATCATAATTATTTCCATGTCCGCATACGGGCAATCGACGCTCGGCATGCAGTACGGCAGGCACGACGAAGCCATTTACGGAACGAGCATCGAAGAGCAAATCCCCGCCGATAAGTCGATTAACGATGGAGAATACATTGTATCGCTCACTCGTAACGGCAAAAAATCGAACATTTATATGAC
>JAJWOJ010000121.1:0-1362 GCA_021635425.1 Clostridiales bacterium
TTTTAAAATACAATATAATGTGATTATGTATAAAAACGCACTTATTATTTACTCATGTTTTCTTGCCGTTATGAGCATAATAACTTTTATATGTTACGGAGCGGATAAGCGAAAGGCAAAAAAGAAAACATATCGCACGCCCGAGAAAGTTCTGCTTGCGCTTTCCTTTTTCGGAGGGGCTTCTGGCGGAATTCTCGGCATGGGAGTTTTCAGGCACAAAACGCAGAAAAAATACTTCGCAGTGACGAATATTTTAGGTCTGCTCTGGCAAATCGCCCTGCTTGTTTTCATCGCATACAAACTTTCATTGTCGGTTTAAGGCGCATTTTGTAAAACGCAAAATACGACGATAATCGACTTATAGCCGCATATTTTAAATTTAATTAAAACGAGGTATCTATGTACGGAAAAAATGTCTGGCTTATTGCCGACGGATTTATGAGCAACACAAAAACGGATAAAAACGTAAGCCATGAAGCGGTTTGCGTTTTAAACTTATCGGGCGAAAAATCAACCGTTAAAATTACCGTTTACTTTGAAGACGAAGAACCCCTCACAGGATTTTCCGCCGTTTGCGAAAACAACAGAACAAACCATATAAGGCTCGACAAAATAGTAAACGACAAGGGACAGAAGATTCCGAAAGAAAAACCTTACGCGCTTTTAATCGAAAGCGACCGCCCCGTTGTTTGTCAGCATACCCGCCTCGACGTAACCGCACCGGACATGACGCTTATGACTACAATAGCATATTAAGGATATAATTTTAAAATGACTTTTATACAATCTTTCGATTTATCGATTGCGCAGGCGGCAGGACGTTTAAGGGAAGCCGCGGGCGGATTTTTCACTCCGCTTTTTAAAGCAATTACCCTTTCGGGAACGGTAGGCGCAGTTTTCATCGCAGCTGCAATAGTATTTATTATATTCAGGAAAACGCGAAAAAGCGGAATAACCGCGGGCATCGCGCTTTTATTCGGTCTGCTTTTCACTAATATCCTGATGAAAAACATAATCGCGCGCCCAAGACCGTATTCGGACGTTTCGTCGGAATTTTATATATTATGGGTTAAAGCGGGTTCGTTGAAAGAAAGCGGTTTTTCATTCCCTTCGGGGCATGCGACCGCCGCTACGGCGTTTTCGCTTTCTGCGTTTTTGTTTTTCGATAAGAAATATTCATGGCTTTTTCTGATTATCCCGATAGTTATGGGATTCACCCGTATTTATTTCGTCGTCCACTACGCAACGGACGTTCTGGGAGGTTTTTTATCGGGTTCCGCCGCCGCGATTTGCGCAAAACTCGTTACCGACGCACTTCAGAATTTCGAATGGTTTAAAAAAATTACCTAACATAAACCGCGC
>JAJWOJ010000121.1:1372-1902 GCA_021635425.1 Clostridiales bacterium
CGGGTTCAGATTATTCTTGGCTGGCATTTCAGCCGAAATCATCACACTGCTTTGTCTTTCGCCCCACTCCTCGCAGTCAGTTCTTTTTTTACCTCGTTGCACGTCTCGTCGAAATCTTCTTCGGTGAAGGTTATCTCCGCATCGTCTAAAATATTCTGCAATTTATATTCTTTCATAAGGTAACGAACGGTGTTATGCCCGATTATCGCGGTAAGCGTGGCATTGCCCAGTCCTTGAACGGTACTATCTACGATTGTGGAAATTGCCGTTCCGAGAATGGGAATCGCGCGAACGACGTCGCCCATCGTTTTAACGACGGTGTTGCCGACTTTAACGTTCCCAAGCCCGTATGCTACGAAAGAGTTTGAAAGAACTTTTCCGAATGGGTAAGATAAGTCCGTCCTCGCCCGATTATTCGGTGCTTGCCGCTTATCTCGACTGGCTGCTGGATTTGCCTTTCGGCGTGGAAACCGAGGACGAAACCGATTTAAGTAAAGCGGAAAGCGTTTTAAACGCCGACCATTACGGAC
>JAJWOJ010000121.1:1912-6539 GCA_021635425.1 Clostridiales bacterium
CAAAAGGTGCGATTCTGACGGGCGAAAACCGTAAATAAAAACAATATCTTTTATCATCTGCAAGTTTATCGCGGTAACAAGCAACGCGTCGACGGTGTTTTGCTGAGATATCGCGGAATACGCGCCCGACTTAACCGCACACTTTGTAATTATGTTTCTTACGGCTTTTTTTACGTCCTTTTTATAAATATCGTCAAGCGCAGAACGAATCGCCGCATTGTCGTCGCTGTTTTTTGCCTCGATCAACACCCGCACGCGCTCGCCGCTATACCAACAGCTCCCGTCCGTCGTGGAAACGTAACATTCGACGATTTTACCCGCAAGAGCTTTCCTTAGCGCGGCATTGTGTTTTTTTGCTTTTATCGCGTTATATGCCGTAACGTCCACCAAAAACCTGTCTTTTCTGCGGATTTTTACTACGGGAACAACGAAAAACACTATTATAAGCGCGATAAGAATAACGCCGACCGCATAACCCGCATACTTGTTCACTTCATATACATCTTTGAACAACGAAAAAGCGCAAGCCAGAATAAGCGCGCCGATTGCGCAAACAACAATCGAGAAGAACCCCGCCGCCTTTTTCTGATCGGTTTTAGACGAATATTTTTCTTCATATTCCCATATGGTAATTTTATCCGTTTCGGAAATTTTATCTGTTCTTTTTTTCATGTGTAAACAAACCTCTTTCGTTTGGCATATAAACCAAACATCTGCTACGCTTAAAGTATACATCGCATATGCGGCAAATGCAAGCGGTATTTTGTAAAACTTTTCAAAAAACACTTCTCCGACCGCAGTCAATTACATTTCGGCGGGTTCAGGCACAATCGATTGAAGCAAAGAAACAGAAACTTATTAAAATAAAAAATTATTTATATAAAAAGCTTGACAAACAATACTATGCGTGATATAGTATTACGCGAAAGGAGGTATTTATGGATACGCAACTTAAAAGAGGTGTGTTGGAGATATGCGTTTTATCCGCAATGCAGGATAAAGAGACATACGGTTATGAGCTTGTTAAAAACATTTCGCCCGTAATCGAAATATCCGAATCCACACTATACCCGATTTTAAGAAGGCTGGAGTCGGGCGGGTTCGTGACGGTGAGGAGCGCGGAACACAACGGCAGGCTCAGAAAATATTACAGCATAACAAATTGTGGTCGAGACAGAATAAAAGATTTCCTGCAGGATTGGCAAGACGTTATAAAAATAGGAGAATACATTACGGAGAAGTATTATAATGACTGAAAAAGAATATCTGAAAGAACTAAAAAGAAATCTGTCGGCTTTAAAACGGAGCGACAGAAACTCGCTCATCGAATTTTATAAAGAGATGATCGAAGACAAAATCGAAAACGGCAAAACCGAACGGGAAGCCATAGCCGAACTCGAACCCGCAGATGTCGTTGCAAAAAGAACGCTTGCGGAATACGGCATAGACGAAGAAGAACTAAGCAGGCGAAAGAAAATAAGCGGAACGACGCTCGCGCTCGTCATAATCGGTTCTCCGCTCTGGATTCCGCTTGCAATCGCCGCGCTTGCAGTCGTTCTGGCGGTTGCAATTTCCATTCTTGCCGTCATAATATCAATAGCTTCGGCATGTATCGGTGTCACGCTGTCAAGCCCGTTCTTTTTAGTTATGGGAATTATTACGGCGTTCTCCGATGTGGGAACGGGGCTTATCGCAATCGGCTACGGACTGTCCGCCGCCGCGCTCGGCATACTCGCCGCGACAGGCATTTACAAACTAATCGCTTATATAGTAAAGAAAATTAAAGAAATAATCATCAGAAATAAAGGAAGTAAATTATGAAAAATTTTATTATTGTTCTATGTGTAATCCTCGCTGTCGGAATAACGATCGGCATTATCGGCATTATTGTAACCGCTACAAGAGGCGACGTTTCGGACGTCGATAAAACCGTTAAAACCGAAAGTTACGCAAGCGGAGAAAAACTCTCCGTAAATTGTTTCACGGACGACATTAAGGTTGTTGTCGGCAACGGCGACGAAGTTGTTTTTGAGTATTACAAATATAAGAAACACAAACCCGAAATTACACACGAAAACGGCGTTATCAGCTTCAGACTCGGGAAAAAGTTCTCGTTTTTTGATATAAGCTGGATTTTTCATGAGAATGCAAAGTTGACGATTACTCTTCCGAAAGAATTTAACGGCGAACTCGAAATCAAAAACGGCACGAGCGATATAGATGCAGATTTATCGTCGTTAACCATTGAAAAGCTTATTTCCGACGTTTCGACGGGAAGCATAGCCGTGAAAAACGCAAAAGTAGGCGGCGATGTTTCACTCACCTGCACCACGGGCGCAGTTGTCGCATGCAATCTTGAAATAAACGGTTCTTTGCACGCAGAAGAATCGACGGGGGGAATCGAACTTGCCGACATAACCGCAACGGGAAACGTAGAAGTTAAATCAACCACGGGAACGGTTAAACTTGCAAACGTTACCGCCGAAAACATCACAACGACTTGCACCACGGGCAAAACAAATGTTGACGTAGACTGCAAAACACTCTCGATAAAATCGACAACGGGCGAAACTTCGTTTAAGGTTAAAAACGCGACGAACATAACGGTAACCGCAACCACAGGAGACATTGACGGCACAATCGACGGAAGCATGTGGGACTATGACATCGATTATTCTGTTACGACAGGTAAATGCAATCTTCCCCGCATTGACAAAAACTTAGGGAAAACCATATATATTTCCACAACAACAGGCGATATAGACGTAACTTTTACCGACTAACGCAAAGCTATATAACATAAAGCACTAAAAAGGCACTACTCGTTTTCAGACTATTATCCGATAACAAGCAGTGTCTTTTAATATTTTGGCAAATCTATATCTTCTGAAAAATTAAGCATAATAACTTTAAAGCTATTGACATACAATATATTATATGCTATAATACAAGCGAGGAAACTTGCTTGCAAGGGTTTTCGAGCGCAATATTTCAACGGAAACGGCGGTTTGTCGAAGACAAAGCGCATGGCAACAACAGTTGCCGACAAAATTATATTTTGTCTCGTTTCAATGTTATAATGCAACCACAAAAGAAAGGAGATTCCAATCAAATGCCTGTTATTTCTCGTTTTTACGGTATGGTAATCAAAATGTACTTCATCGCTTCCGAACATAATCCCCCGCATATACACGTTATCTACGGGGAATGTATGGGTGTACTCGATATACGCAACTCGGAGATGATTACGGGCGATTTACCCGCCAAAGCACTCGCCATAGCCAAAGAATGGACGTCTCGTAATAAAGATGCGCTTCTTCAGATGTGGCAAACGCAGGATATAAAGCCCTTGCCGCCCATCGAATAAACTTATAACGGAGGTTCGATATGTTTCATAAAATCACTTCTCTTGCTACGCTCCCCGATTTTGTTATGCTTGTCGGTTTTCAAAGCGGTGAATACAAGCAGTTCGACTTAAAACCTTATATCGATAAATATCCGCCTTTTCGTTCTTTGAAAGATATTAACGGACTTTATGAACAAGCAAAAATCGACGTCGGCGGTTTTGGAATCGTTTGGAACGACGATCTTGACGTTTCCGCCGAAGGAATTTACGAACAAGGCGTTTCGTGTTCAAAGCCTAACGATATTGAAGAATATAAACAAAAACTGATAACCGAACTCGTTAAGGCTCGAAACAATGTCGGCGTTTCCCAAAAACAATTGGAAATTTTATCGGGAGTTGCTCAACCTTGCATTGCGAGAACCGAAAAAGGCACAACCGATCCGAAATTATCTACACTTTTGAAAATGCTTGAGCCGCTCGGCTTAACCTTAACGATAACCACAAAACAACAAATCAACGATTAAATTCGTCTATATAATCTAAGACACTAAAAAGGCACTACTCGTTTTCAGACTTTTATCCGATAACAAGCAGTGCCTTTTTAAAGTGGTACAAATGATGATTGTATGTGTGGTGCGGGTAACAGGGGTCGAACCTGCATGATATTGCTATCATAAGAACCTGAATCTTACGCGTCTGCCAATTTCGCCATACCCGCAAATTTTGTCCGATAATTTTTACTCGGCTCGAACGTTCCGAGGACAGACCCTCTCTTTTCGCATAAATGCTTTACGGCTGAAGTTAAACTGTCATTTGCCGACATTCGGCTCAAAGCGTTAAAACGCTTTTTGATCCGCCTAATAAATATAGCAGATTTTATCGCGTTTTGTCAACCTTTTTCACCCGCAAATAACGTCAAATAAAAATAATTTTGCCAATTTTTAGACATAGCAAGTTCATCACCCCCTCTGCCGACACGCCAAACATAACGGACAACCATATTGTACTGAGAATTATCCCAATTAACAGTAGGGGCTTCAAGAGACGCGTAGGTTGACATCTCGTCGATTGAGTTGATAGAATTTAAAGTGTCTGCATTGCTTAAATCTTTGGATTTTGCCGTTGCGGGAATTGTTGATGACGCAGATATTAAAACTACTGCGATAATTGTACAGATTCCCACGATTGTTTTGTGAATTTTTCTCATATAAACCTCCTTATTTTAAAGGGAATAACTCCCCCATCGAATTCGTTATAACTTAAACTTCATAATTTGTCAAC
>JAJWOJ010000122.1 GCA_021635425.1 Clostridiales bacterium
CTCTTATTACATCGAATACGCTGTAATCAGCAAAAGCGCATATCCGGATTGGCTACGTAAATTTTTGATATATCTTAACAATCCTGAACACTTGTCGTTGAAAATCGACGAGTTTGCAAAAGTCACGAATTACAGCCGCGAACATTTAAGCCGTCTTTTCAAAAAACATTTGGGGCAAACTTTGGAATCATACGTCACCGATTTGCGTATGAGCTACTCTTTGGATCTTTTATCCGACACCGATTTTTCTATAGCATACATTACCAATGAACTCGGATACGATTCGCAAAACAGCTTTACCAATAATTTCCACAAACATTTCGGTGTAACTCCTATGCAATGGCGAAAAAATCACATACCCCCCGACCGATCCGATAGACTGAAACCGTAATTCCTTTGATTTTTGCATTGTCCAACGTGTTTAGAGCATAAAAATGCCGTCCCCTCGCGGAAACGGCATCCGGTAATAACGCAGTTTTTCGCAAGGTTACCACACCCAATCTTACAATCATAGGACTTTCAGATTAACGCGAAAAAAGCATATTCCGGCAAGGAATATATGCCCTATGATATTTAATTGGATGTGGTAATTGCATTATATCGCAAATCGCGCAAATTGTCAATAAAGTCAAAACCACCGGTGAACCGGTGGTTTGCACATACCCTAAAAGGGTAGATTGCCGGCGTACCCGTCAACGGGTGCCGAAAGTTGGCAACGCATCACTATCTCGGGCAGCCGCTACGTAGCGGCTGTTTCCCTTTGCCTACTTATTCTTTATTCCCGTGAACGGGTCTATATACTCACTCATACTTATCTGGTCTGTATAGTAATCTTCTTGTAATTGCTTTTGTATATACTCGCTCATTACTCGTTCGTTCCTGCCTACCGTGTCCACGTAATATCCTCTGCACCAAAAATGTCGACTTCCGTACTTAAATTTCAAGTTAGCGTGCCTGTTAAATATCATTAGCGTACTCTTTCCCTTGAGAAATCCCATAAACTGTGCTATACTTATATACGGTGGCACGCTAACCAACATATGTATATGGTCGTGACACGCTTCGGCTTCAAGTATTTCTACTTTTTTCTCGTCACATAACTTGCGTATTATTTCACCTATATCTTTTTTAAGTTGTCCATATATCTCTTTACGCCTGTATTTTGGCGCAAACATTATGTGATACTCACACCTGTATGTTGAGTGTGCCGTGTGTTTTATTTCGTTCTTCATTTCGTTAAAAAACTCCTGTTATTTTTTAGTGTTGCGGTTGCCAAACCTTCACTAATTATATCACGAGGTTTTTATTTACTAAAGTCTTTTACTTCCCCCAGTAGAACTGGGGGGTTATTATATGTTTCGTTTACACTTTCAACGTATACGACAAATGATGGATGATTTGTATCTCCGCGTAACAAATACATATTTTTCTTATCCAAATATTTAGTTCTCACCTCACCCCAAAAACTATTCTCTTTTATAGCAATAGCTTTATCTCTCACATCTTTGGATGAAGGAACCTGACACCAAGTCCACTGATCATATATTCCGTAATTCTTATTATGAATGAGTCGCAATAATCACCGTCCGAATTTTTTGCAAGTATTGCCACGTCAAACGAGAATTCCACTTTCGGAGAATCGTTAAAGTGCAATATAGACGTGATTACCGACGTTGAATCTTTCCCGCCCGAAAAGAATTAATTACCAACCGCCTTATTCAAAGAACAACGAACAGTCTCCTTTAATTTTCGTAAATCATCCCCAAATTCGTCTGGCATCGATATAATATATAAATTATAGTCCAAGTCAAACGGAGCATTTCCATTCTTTGTGACCATATTTCGAGCATCTCAGCCACTCCCCACAAGAGAAAAATTAGTATTTATCCCAAACGAATCATACAAATCATCCCTTACATCTTCTAAAACTTTAGAACAATAGGAACGGTATCTCTTTACCTCATTGCTTTCAACATAATGATACATAAAACATCTCCTCTTATCCCATACCTGCCAAATAACGGTTATTCCGCTAAATCGCATTATTATATCCGATATAATATATTATGTCAATGGTTTTATGCCGCCAAAACGCGCTTTTTTCTAAAAATATGCTATATTTATTCTAACCCGGTCGAATTCGACCAGTTTAACCGTTTCGATTTCGATACGGTTACAAAGCCTCTTCAAGCAACATACCGTTCTTTAATTCTATAATGATTGTATGGTCTTTTTTTATCCGCACTTCCTGAATTATTCGTCTTAATTTGTTATCCGTTATTTCGGAACAATCGGCATTATAAAGAGATAGTTCCTTGCTAAACATACTCAGCTCTTCATTCCTCGTCTTAGCAGTAGTCATTTTCTCTTCTATAATTGATTTTTCGTTTCGCAAAGCCACAATTCTTTGAGATAGTTCGATTATTTCTTCCCTTATCCGTTCCTTATTCCCTTGCGTCGTAACTTCAATCATTGCGGCGTCTTCCATTTGCTTATTCAGCTCGTTTATGCTTCTTTCGATATTGCATAAATCATCCGTATAATCATTGCCACCGAATTGCTTTGATAACTCCGACAGAACAATGTCGAGCGCACCGCTGTTATTCTGAATATACCTGTTTATCGACCTATAGACCGCTTTATGTATCAATTCATCGCCAACAGATATGGACTCACACGCTTTACCGCCATGCTCGATTCGCGTAATACAACGCCACACGATTTTTTTCTTACCGCCGGAAATCCACATACAACGTCTGTAACGATTTCCACACGAATCACATACAAGTAAATCCGAAAAGGGATATTTCCCGCTAAACTTACCCTTTGCCGTAATCGTTTTATCCGACACACGCGGTCTGCTACGGCGCTTTGCCATTTCCGACTGAACTTGCTTGAACGTATCCCGATCTATTATCGCCGGGTGATTGTTTGAAACAAGATATTTCGGCATCTCTCCGCGATTTTTTCTTGCCTTTTTTGTAATACAATTCTCTATATACGTTTTTTGCAATAACATGTCGCCGACGTATCTTTCGTTCGTTAAAATATTACGAATAGCATTTCGACTCCAAATATCATTGCCCGTCGCTGTTTTTATCGGCGCGGAATCGAGATATTCCTTGATTTGATCCACGCTGTTCCCGTCTAAATACATATCGAAGACGTCTTTTACATACTTAGCTTCCTCGGGGACTATTTCCGGCTGACCGTCTTCGCCTTTTCTATAGCCTATAAGATTATATCTGAACTTAAACGTTCCGGATTGCATTCTGCGCTGTATTCCCCAACGAACGTTTGCACTGATATTTTCACTTTCCGCTTGAGCCAAAACACTATAAATACCTAACGCCAACTCGCTTTCGGATTTTAGGGAATCAAGGCATTGCTCTTCAAAATACACACCGATTCCAAGCGCTTTCAGTTTACGAACATACTTGAGTGCGTCTACCGTATTTCTTGCAAAACGAGCAACGGATTTTGTTATGATATAGTCGATTTTACCCTTTTCGCAATCTTTAATCATGCGAAGAAAATCGTCTCTTTTTGCCGCTTGGGTGCCGCTCAGCCCTTCGTCGGCATAAATCCCCGCAAAACGCCATTTGGGATTTTTTGCGATAGCGTCCGTATAATAGGCAACTTGCGCCTTATAACTTTCAAGCTGGTCGGAACTATCCGTTGACACACGACAATACGCCGCTGTACGGAGTATCGAAAGTTCTGCGTTCGCCGCTTTCTTTTTCGGATCCGCTTCTATTCGCGTTATAATCTTTTTTGCCGCATTCACTGAACTTTTCACCTCCTATATCGCTTGAAACAACGCTTCCGTTCATAAATGTAACGGTTATGCTTCCGTTTTGCTCTATTTGCAGTTGTGAAACATACTCGTTCAAAAATTTTTCGCTTACAAGACCGGGAGCGCTCTCTGTTTCTTCTTTTATCGCACTGAGCAATTGTTCCTTACTTGTATCGTCCACCCGTTCTTTACAATGACTGTATTTTAACTTTGCCAACTTAAAAATAAGATTTTTCCCTTTGTTAAAATCGGGTTCGGGCGAATCCATAATCTTACGGAGTTCGTTTCTGCATTGTATTTCCTCAAAACTATACGAACTGCTTTTCCCTGAATTTCGATTATCCAAAAGCGACGAATCGTCTTTTATTGCTGTAAATATTTTTCCAAACTCGGCAAAAATCAATGCATCATCTACATAGACGTCATTTTTACAACCGTTTCCGCATATCCACTTCTCTCTCGACCGCCATTTCGTTCGCCTCGTCATCAACTTCCCGCATTGGGCGCAAACAATGTTCTTTTTCAGATATTCTATATTCCCCGAAAAATGCTCTTTCTTGAAACCTTTCGTATTTTTTAAGCCATACGCACTTTGAAACAAATCGTTCCCGATTATCGGCGGATAATCATCCGCTCCGATATACTTCTTATTTTCGATTATCCTTGAAACGCGATTTTTATTCCAATTACAGTTTCCTTGAAAAAAATCCACGTTACGCGCGGTTAGTTCATCGGCTATTTCCTGTAACAGTTTCCCTGCGGCATATTTCTCGAATATTTCGCGCACTACAACGGCTTCCCGATCTATAACGCAAATTTTATTCCCGTCTATCCCGTATCCGAAGCTAATCATTCTGTTTGCCATTTCACACCTCCGCGCTGAACTCTAAATCTCCCTTCAATACAAAAGTGATTGCACCGCTTTCTTCTATATAAATTTGCTTGATTATTCCGTTGAAAATATCTTTATCGAATTCGGTTATTCCCACAGGAAATTGCTGAAGATTTCTTTTTAGTTCTCTCAGCCTTTCTATACAGCGTTCATCGTCGTCCTCGCTCACCAAATGCGCCCGCCGCGTTTTCAATTCGGATATTTTCTTTTTTATCGTATCCGTTTTCTCAAAGTATAGATCCTCATTAAAAGAACCCTCGGAATAAAGAGTAGTAAACAAACTCTCCTGTGCGCTTAAAACAGAAATATCTTTATCGATTTGCATGATTTCATCGTTTCCGCGATTTATTCTTACCTTCAGCATCTGTAATTGGGCAATGGTTTCATCGATAAGACTTTTCTCGTTCTGTCTCACCTTGTTATACATCGAAACAAACGCCCTTTCTATCTGCTCGTTCGACCTGTTCGGCGTATGGCAGACATCAATGCTCAAGCCTTTTTTTGAACAACTCCAAAGCATTTTATCGTTTCTGACGATAGGACGGTATGCCCAGCCGCAATGCCGACATTTTATCTTCCCCGAGAAGAATTCCTTTTCCTTTGCCCCGCGACAAAATGTTTTCTGTCGCATTTTCTTGATTTCTTTAACCTTGTCGAACTCTTCTTTCGTTATAATGCCTTCATGCGTATCGGAATAATAAAAGCTGTCCATCTGCCCTTTGTTCGGACGATTTCGTAACGGTAAAACGTTCGGCGTATAGGTCTTTCCCATAATCATATTACCCGTATACCGCTCGTTCTCTAAAACATAATTTATCCTACCGATATTCCACAGCATATCCCCTGTTTCGTGCGCTTGCATATATTTTACTATCGCGTTTGCGCCAATCCCGGACAAATACAAATCAAAGATTTTTCGGATATTTCGCGCTTCGTCCGGTTCTACAACAAGCTCTCCGTCTACAAGTTTATACCCGTATGGCGCAATGCCGAGTTTATACGTTCCCTCTTCCATCCGCATTCGGATAGACTGAACCATACGTTTCGATAAAGACATCGATTCATTCTGAGCAAACGCACTCTTTATGTAAAGCAGCATTTCGGAATTCATGTTTTCCGTATCGATTTTATCGTTTTCAAAAAACACGCTCACTCCGTAAGATTTTAATTCTCTTACCGCTTCTATACACTCCAACGAATTTCTTGCAAACCTCGTGACGCTTTTTACAAACACACGGTCTATTTTCCTGTTTTTGCAGTCTTTAAGCAGTCTTTTAAACTCGTCTCTTTTATCCATCAACGTGCCGCTGATGCCCTCATCGGCATAAATGTCAATGAGTATCATCTTCGGGTTTGACTTTATGTAATCGGTGTAATACCGCATTTGCGTTAGAAATGAGTTGACCTGATCGGTTTTATCCGTAGACACGCGGCAATATGCAGCAACGCGTATTTTATCCGTCTTATTCCCGGCGGTTGCCGCAATTACCGTTACTCTATCGGATATACCTTTATAATCATTAGCCAAACTCATTTTCTTACGTCCCTTAAACTTATTACTCGCACCGACAGCCTTTTTGCTACTCTTTCGTTCAATTCTTTCAACACGGAATATTCGATATTCCCTGCTTTATAGGCTTTTCTCATAATACTCCACGCCGAAAGATATAATAATTCATTATTCGCACCGTTCTCTTCCGCTTCCATTTAAGTCCTCCCTTACAATGAAGCGCAAGAAAACAGTATTCGGTTATATCAAGGCATAAACGCTTACGCTCCATCAATTTTGATTGATTGGTTTTTCACGTCTATGCCTTTCGACATACCGATTTATATT
>JAJWOJ010000123.1 GCA_021635425.1 Clostridiales bacterium
GTTTGCATAGAGTAAATTTCAGATTTTGTAAACTTTGTTTTCCTAACGGAATTATGCTGTAATTGAGGTGACTAATATGAAAAGATTTTTTATTTTATTAATTGTATTAAGTTGTATTCTTACAGGTTGCGGAAATCCCAAAGCCTGTAATCATACATATTCCGAAGCAACTTGTACTCAAGCAAAAATTTGCACTAAATGCGGAGATATCAGTGGTCTGCCATTAGGACATTCATGGAGAGCTGCAACATGTACACAAGCAAAAACTTGTAATAAATGCGGAAAATCAGAGGGTCTGCCATTAGGACACTCATGGAAAGCTGCAACATGCAAGGCACCTCAAACTTGTACAAGATGCAATAAAACTCAAGGTGAGGCATCCGATCATATTGACAATGGAGCAGGAATATGTAGATTTTGCGGAGAAGATATCATATTGATGCAATTTAAAAAGCAAGTTATTGTAAAATTGATTATTCCGACCGTTGGATCGCTCAATGGTTATTGCCAAACCGAATTTCAAAATCGAACGGATGAAAATTTCTCTGTGTGGATTTTTGTGTTCGCAAACGGGAAGGGTTGCGATAACTACCTATCTGATAGCGATTTAATCGTTAAATCGGGATACAAATCGGTTATGTCATACTATAGAGCGCCATTGGTGTCGGAAAGATACAGTTCAAAGTACATAGATATGTATTTAGATAAAAGTTCTGAAGCTTGGACGACTGTAACTTGGAAAGGGAAAGAAATTTATATTAAATATAATGTAAACGGGATTGTAGCTTTAGGTTATACTGCCGCAGATATTGGAAAATATTAAAAAGAAATCTGAAATTTTGGATAAAAAAGAGACCAAATGCAAATGGTTGAAGTTTGCATTCGGTCTCTTTTTGTGTGTTTTACATTCTTTCGTGGATGGTGCGGGAGATTATTTCGTCTTGCTGTTCTTTGCTGAGCTTGTTGAAGTTGACCGCATAGCCGCTTACACGGATCGTAAGCTGAGGATATTTCTCGGGGTGCTTTTGCGCGTCGAGAAGCATTTCACGGTTGAATACGTTTACGTTAAGATGATATCCGCAAGAATGAACGTAACCGTCTATCATCGTCGCAAGGTTTTCTACGCGTTCTTCTTCCGTCGTGCCGAGCGAGGAGGGCGTTGCGCTGAACGTGTTGGAAATGCCGTCGCCACGACTTATTGTTATTTCAATTTGTTTAAAACGGCAAAGAGGGGCTTCCTCAGATATAAAATAAAGTAATAAGCGGACTATAACAATCAAACTATCTTGTAAAAGTTAGCATGATTTGTGTAGTCCGCTTTTATTTTTAGTCTCCTTACACCCCTCATCCGTCGGCTGCGCCGCCACCTTCCTCCCAATTCAAGTCGGAACTTATTTATGCCGGCCAAGAACAATCCGAACTATGCCAAAACGTCGTTATTTTCGCGCTTTAAGGCAAATTCGACTTCGTAGTATTTGTATACAACATCAGCCGCCTTTACCATAAATCATCGAAAATACCAACGTTTTGATTGCAGGCAAGTCTGATGAAATGGTTTAAATAAAAGTAAAGCTTGTCGTCATCAGACCATGATTCGTATTATTTTTGACCGGCATACTCCGCCGAGTGGGAAGGCTTTCTGTTGAACTGTCGAAAGGCTATTGAGTGGGAAGGTTTTCTGGTTCGTTCATGTCTATTACATAACAATTAGGGCGCGAACTTTCTTTTTTTTAATTCGCTTACATCGCCGAGTGGGAACACTTTCTGCCGCACAGCTTCAAATCAATAAAATTCGGGCGAAAATTTCTTGACATAAGAAAATTTCAGAGTATAATAGTTGTATGTACAATGATGTATATACAACTAATTTTTTAGCCGCAATTACTTGTGCCTGAGGAGAAAAAATGGATATTACCGAACGGAAAATTACGAAAATCGCGAGGGAAGCGGAAAAACTGGTGCTGTATTCTTTGAGAGAAAACGGGGTGGGTACGGCGGAAATCGACCTTATTCACGCGGTGCGCCATAATCCGGGTTGCACGCAGGCGAAACTTGCCGAGATTCTGAACGCCGACAAAGCCGCGATTGCAAGACGGACGAAAAACCTTGAATCGAAAGGCTATCTTGTCCGCAAAGAGGATAAAACCGACAAACGCAGCAGGCTTATTTATCCCACCGAAAAGGCGGAAACGCTCAAATCGTCGAAAGCCGAAATCGAGGCTGGGTTTTACGAATACCTTATGTCCGCATTGGGCGAAAAAGACGCGGAAGTCTTTGCGAAGCTGCTCGATAAGGCGTATATCGCTTCCAAAACCGAAAGCCGCGCGGAATTTCCGCATTTCAGGAAGAATTCGGGAGAGGATAAAAGATGAAAAAATCTTCAAAAGAGCTGAAACCCGATAAAATAGGCTCGTATTTTCGCATAGAATGGCTTACATTAACGTTTGTCACCCTTTCGGGGCTGTTTTATAACGTGGGGCTATCGGCAACGCCTCTGTTTGAGGGGCGGCTCGTACAGTGCCTTGCGGATATCCTCGGCGGAAGCGAAACTTTCGGTGCGATGGCGAAATTGGTTGTCTGTTATATTGCGGTTATTTTCGCGGTGCAGGCGGCGAGATTTATCAAGCGGTTTTACGTCCGTCGTTTTGCGAACAACGTCAACAGGCGGATGAAAGGCGTGCTTTATGCCAATCTCGTTCGGGAAAGCCGAGCCGCGCTTAACAAAGAGGGCGTGGGCGAACTGATTACGAAAGCCGTTTCCGACGTGGACGATTGCGCCGAGGGAATGAGAAAATTCACCACCGAAATTTTCGATACCGGCGTCGCTCTCGTCGTCTATGTGGCAATGCTTTTGGTTTACGACCCTCGACTTGCGTGTTTAAGCCTTATTTTCGTCCCGATATCCTATTTTTGCGCGGCGAAAATGAAAAAAAACGTACAGCGCGCGGGCGCAACGTATAAAAAGGCGGCGGGAAATTTAAGCGCGGCGACTATCGACCGCGCGGAAAACGCCGTGACTTACCGCATTTACGGATGCGAGAAAACGAGAGAAAAAATATACGAAGACTCGCTTGAAAATTATGAAAAAACGGCGGTGAAAAACAATATATGGCAGTCCGCGCTTCCGCCCCCCTTTATCTTGCGGTTTCATGTGCGGGGGTATTGTTTATTTTGTGGTTCGGCGCGAAAAACGTACTCGGCAGCGGTCGGGAAACATGGGATATCGCGGCGTTTACGACATTTTTATCATGTTTTACTAAGCTTACGGTTAAATCGTCGAAAGCGGCGAAACTCTTCAACTCCGTGCAGAAATCGGAAGTTTCGTGGAAGAGGATCAAACCGCTTATGAAGTCGCCCGAAAAGCTCGAACCGCTTGAAATTCCTGCGCCCGCAGACGTGACGATTGAAAATCTTTCATTTGCGTATAACGGTTGCGACGCGATTTTTTCCGGGCTTTCGCTTACGGCGCATGCGGGCGATATCATCGGTGTTACAGGTCCTGTCGCATGCGGAAAATCGACGTTCGGGCGGGTGTTTTTGTGTGAAGAACCATATCAAGGCTCGGTACGCTTTGCGGGTCGCGAACTTTCGGAATTAACCCCGCGGGAAATTTCATCGACGGTGGGGTATCTCGGACATGACCCCGAACTCGGCGCGGATACGGTGAAAAACAACGTGCTTTGCGGGAGCGAAGGGGACGTTATGCCATACCTTTCCGCAACCGCGCTTGACGGCGAGGTTTTATCAATGGAAAACGGCGATGAAACTGTAATCGGTAACAACGGAGTTCGGCTTTCGGGCGGGCAGGCGCAAAGACTTTCGTTAGCGAGAACGCTCGCGCATCCTCGCCCGATAATGGTTTTAGACGACCCGTTTTCCGCTCTCGATCGAAAAACCGAAGATATAATATTTGAAAATCTGCGCGGCTATGCGAAGGATAAGGTCGTTTTTCTCATTTCTCACAGGCTTTACCATTTCCCGCAAATGCGGAAAATAATTTTTATGGAGAACGGAAATACCGTCGTCGGCACGCACGACGAACTTATGAAATCCGTTCCGACGTACAGAAAATTATATGAAAGTCAGACGGGAGGCGGCGCAAATGAAAAACAGCTTGAAAAAGAATAAATCGGGCGTGATTTCCGCCGTACGGACGGCGATTAAGTTTCATCCGTTCATTTCCGCGGCAACGGTTTTATGCGTGGCGGCTTCGGTTGCGGCTTCTCTTGTGCCGCCGCTCGTGCTTGCAAACATTATCGATCGCCTGACGGGCGGGCTTCCGATTTCTTTTTTCGTTCCGATTCTTTATTTCGGGACGCTCGTCATAGAAAGCTTGCTTTCCTGCGCGCAGGAGATTCTGCTTGTAGCGTTCGGACAGAAAATAACTCGTGCGCTTCGCTCCGAAATGTTGCGGAAACTTACGAAATTACCCGCAAGCACCTTGGTTGCGCAAAACCCCGGCGAGGTTGCCGCGCGTTTTTCGGGCGACGCGGACGCCGTTGAGGCGCTTTTTACGTCGGGCGTGATCGGATTGGTTGCCGACGCGTGCAGAATTATTTCGATAATGGCGGTGATAGCCGTGAAAAACACGGGACTTGCCGTCATTTTAGTGCTTATCATTCCGTTTTTTGCTATTTTCACCCGTTATGTACAGAAAAAAATGCTTGCGGCTCAGCTTGAAAATCGCAAAGCGGTCGCCGCGGAATCGGGGCAGATTCCCGAAACTCTGCACAATATACGAACAATCCGCGCGCTCGGGCTTGAAGAGTATATGGAACGGCGTTACGATAAGAGCATAGGCAAAAGCTATGCCGCCATGGAAAAAACTAATTTTTACGACGCGATTTATTCTCCCGCGGTAATTCTTTTAAACGCCGTAGTCGTAGGTTCGGTAATGCTTTTATCGGCTTCGGGCAGAGCGGAAATACTCACTCTTTTCGGAATGTCCGTCGGCACGTCTGTTGCCGTTATAAATTACATATCAAAAATCTTCGCGCCGATAGAAAGCTTAGGAACGGAAATTCAGACGATTCAATCTGCAATGGCGGGCGTTAAGAGAATCGACGCGTTTTTAGCTCAATCCGAACGCGAAATTCCGCTCGAAGAAGACGTTTTGAATGAAAGTGTTTTGTCGAAGCAACAAGGCGAAATTCGCGGTGATATAAAGTTTTCGCACGTCGATTTCGGTTACGGCGAAAAGCTCGTGCTTAAAGATTTTTCTTTAACGGTGAAAGAGGGCGAGCAGATAACGTTCGTCGGCAGAACGGGGGCGGGTAAAAGTACGGTGTTCAGGCTTCTTTCAGGGCTTTACAAACCGCAATCGGGCAAAATAACGATAGGCGGCGTCGACGTTTCGGATATTCCCGACGATAAACGGCGCGCATGTATCGGTTGCGTGGAACAGCATTTTTCGCGCATCCCCGGGACCGTTCTCGATCAGATAACCCTTAAAGCCCCCGAAATTACCGAAGACATGGCACGTTCCGCCGCAAAACTCGCGGGCATCGACGAAGCCGTTTCGTCGCTTAAAGGCGGCTATCTGGCGGAATGTACCGACGGAATGTTTTCGCAAGGCGAATGGCAATTATTATCGATTGCCCGCGCCGCGGCGGCAAACCCAAAAGTGCTTTTGCTTGACGAAATAACGGCAAATCTCGACGCTGCAACCGAATCCCGCGTACTCGAAGCTCTGCGCCGCGCATCGGAGGGAAGAACGGTTCTTTCCGTATCTCATCGAATCTATGAAAATCTCGGCGGCAAAACAATTGAAATCAAATCGTAATACATAAATTGTATCTTTATAAATATGAAATAGATATAGAATAGAAAACCGGTAGAAATGCCAAAAATCTATTCTAAAAAGGAATTTGCGGGAAACAGCTCTTTATGCACAAATGCAGTGTTATGTCAAGAAAGCCTCGCTATAAGTCGATTATTGGCTTAAAATTATGATGAATATGAAGTGGAAGCAGAGATTTGTGGGAGTCTCTGCTTTTTGCTTGTGAATGGCTACTTATGTGGATTTTTGGCTGTGATATTTGAAATGCTCCAAAATTTATACAATATGCTACCTTTGGTTGGTTGTTTTAATTCTGGTTTTTTATTATAATGGTTGTGCAAGGCGCGGCTAAGCGCATAGTGCAAGAAATCGCACGGGAGGGCTAAATCATGACAGTTGGCGAAAGAATACAGGATTTGCGAAAGAAGAAAGGTTATTCGCAAGAAAAGTTGGCGGAATATCTGAACATGTCTCGTCAAGCGGTTGCAAAATGGGAACAGAATATTTGCGAGCCGAACCTTGATTGCTTAGCCACAAGTGATTGCGTTTGAACCCGCCAAAACGCCGATATTTCCGCGCTTTATGCCGAATTCGCCTTCGCCCGTACCACCAAGTACGAACAAAGTCGCCTTCGACAGAAATCATCGAAAATAGCGACGTTTTGGTTGCCTGCAAGTATTGCGTCGCGTTTTTAGGTTAAGACGCGGCGCGCAAGCGGCATAATACACCCGTATATGAC
>JAJWOJ010000124.1 GCA_021635425.1 Clostridiales bacterium
GATTTACCTCTTGAAATTTTCTTTTCATATAACCGGTATAATGGTATAATAAAGCCATAATAAGATTATAATTTTAACGGAGGAATTAGGATGACCCAACCTTTACCGAAAATTTTACCTGTTAACGAACTTAAAAACACCGCTAACATTATGAAAACCTGCAAGGAGAGCGACGTTCCTATCGTAATCACTAAAAACGGTTACGGCGAAGCCGTTATGATGAGCGTTAAACTTTACGAAGAGATGTTTGCCAAAATTCAGGCGGCGGCATTTATCAACGCCTGCCTTGACGACATCGACAACGGAGCCAAAGCCGCAAACGGTAATGATTTTTTCGATTCTATGAAGGCGAAATATGGGAAATAATCTGCAATTAAAGATATTTCCCGCCGCTCAATCAGACTTGGAACAGATATTTCAGTATATATCAGCAGAGCTATGCAACCCCACTGCGGCAATAGAACTGATCGAAGCATTTGAAAAGGCTTTGGATAACGTTTGCGCCTTTCCTCAGATTTGTCCTTTAACCGATAACGAATACGTTCGGGATAAAACTTTAAGAAAGCTCGTCGTAAACAATTACATAGCATTTTATCGCGCCACAGACAGCGAAATTCAGGTTATCCGCGTTATATACGGAATGCGGAATTTTGCGGATATTTTGTAATCAATAACATAAAATAATAGCCGATAATTAACTTATAAGCCGACTTTTGTATGAAAAGGTCGGTTTTTTAATGTTAGATTGTATATAACTATCCGCACTTATTTTAATTTTACGGAAGCCCCTCTTTGCCGTTTGAATTTCGATCAATAACAACGTCTCACGGCAACGGCATTTCCCCCAATGCCGTACAGACCTCTTCCGTCGGCAGGAGCCGACACCTTCCCCAAAGGGGAAGGCTTTCTGCCGCGAAGGTAAAACGTGCATTGTGAAATTATTTGGAAATGTCCTTTTTTCGCGATTTTTTTCCTTGATTATCCCCGCTGTTCTGTGTTATGATATGCTTGTATTGTTATAATTAAGTATAATTATTTAAATAACAGAGATTTCCTAAAATAAATCGAAACAGAGGTTGAAATGATAGATTTCACCAAGCAAATGAAACGAGAATATACTATTCTCTGCCCGGATATTTTCCCGACGCACATGCAGCTTTTCGAAAGTATTTTCCGCATCAACGGATATAATTTCAAAGTTGTGCGTTACGAAGGGAAAGACGTTATCGACACCGGGCTTAAATATCTGCATAACGACATGTGCTACCCCGCGATTTGCTCTTGCGGGCAACTTTTATATGCGCTCGAATCGGGAGATTACGACCCGCACAAAACCGCCCTTTTGTTCACCCAGACGGGAGGCGGTTGCAGAGCCTCGAATTACATATTTTTGCTGAGAAAAGCCTTGAAAGAAATGGGCATGGAATACGTTCCCGTACTTTCGATGAGCTTTTCGGGCTTGGAAAAGTACAGCGGATTCAAACTTACCCCGAGAATGATTCTCGCGGGTTTTTCGTCGCTCATTTACGGCGATATGATTCTCCTTCTCAAAAATCAGACCGCCCCTTACGAAACCGAAAAGGGCGCGACGGACGCCGTGGTTAAAAAATGGACGGACGAGCTTTCGGCTCAGTTTGAGAGAAAAAAAGGTAGCTCCAAAAAGGAAATGCGCAAAAATCTTTCGCTTATGGCAAAGGACTTTCACGACATAAAACGCGAAAAACGCGACCTCGTAAAAGTGGGTATCGTAGGCGAAATTTACGTTAAATACTCGGCTTTTGCCAACCGCGGGCTTGAAAAATTTCTGTCTACGCAAGACGTCGAATTTATGATTCCCGGCGTTATGGGCTTTTTGCAATACTGCGCCGCAAATATCGCCGCAGACCATAAATATTACGGCGGAAATTTCTTCAAATTCCGCATAGGCGGAATTGCGGAGAAGATTTTGGCGCATTATGAAGAATACATGATCGAAGCCCTTAAACCTTACCCCGAGTTCGTCGCGCCCGTTTCGTTTGAAAAGGTGAAAGAACTTGCCGACGACGTTATCGACCGCGGCGTTAAAATGGGCGAGGGCTGGCTCCTCCCCGGGGAAGTCGCCGAGCTTATCGAAAAAGGGTATTCAAACGTAATCTGCGCGCAACCGTTCGGGTGCCTTCCTAACCATATCGTCGGCAAAGGCACGATAAGAAGACTACGCGAACTCTATCCCGACGCGAATATTTTCCCCGTCGATTACGACGCGGGCGCGTCTGCCGTCAATCAGGAAAACAGAATCAAGCTTATGCTTTCCATCGCCCGTGACAATATGCGCGCGGAAAACAACGGCAACGGCAATAACAACGGCAATGCGGACGAAGCGAAGAAAAAAGCTTACGCCGAAGACGATAACAAAGAAAATACCTGCGGCAAAAATTGCGCTTCCTGCCGCGGAAACGCCGATAACGATAAAGCCGACAAAGATAAAGCCGATAAAGAAGTTTGCGCGCACTGCGAAGCGGCGGCATCTTGCGAAGCGGCGGCGACTTGCACGGGCGAAAACAAAATCAAAAACGAAAACAAAGCGGAAACAATAAACGACGACGAAACAAAAAGCGAGGCAACGGCATGAAAAAACTCGGAATAGACATCGGTTCGACCACTTTAAAAGCCGTTATCGCCGACGAAAACGGAAACATTTTATTTTCAAAATATCAAAGACACCTTTCGAAAATTCCCGAAACGGCGATAGCAGTTCTCGGCGAAGCGAAAGAAAAATTCGGCGACGAGGAAATGTCGGTTTGTCTGTCGGGTTCGGCGGGAATGGGCGTTGCGGAAACGCTCGATCTCCCATTTATTCAGGAAGTTTACGCCGAAAAAACCGCCGTTACGAGGTTTTTCCCGAATACAGACGCCGTTATCGAACTCGGCGGCGAGGACGCGAAAATAATTTTCCTGACGGGCGGATTCGAGATGAGAATGAACGGCACGTGCGCGGGCGGAACGGGCGCGTTCATCGACCAGATGGCAACGCTCATGAAGCTTACGCCCGAAAAACTCAACGAATTAGCGAAAGCGCACACGAGAGTTTACACGATCGCTTCGCGTTGCGGAGTTTTCGCAAAATCGGACGTTCAGCCCCTTTTAAACCAGGGCGCGAAAAACGAGGACGTTGCGGCGGGCATTTTCGCCGCGGTTGCAAACCAGACTGTGGCGGGGCTTGCTCAGGGCAGAAAAATCGAAGGGAACGTGTTATATCTCGGCGGTCCTCTGACGTTTTTCTCGGAACTTAGAAAAACTTTTGACGAAACGTTGCATATAGAAGGCGTTCTGCCCGAAAATTCGCTCTTTTACGTCGCGCTCGGCGCGGTTCTCGCAAAGCCCGAATGCACAAAAACCTTAGGCGAAATCATACAATGTTTTGTCGGCGCTCCTTCTTTGAAAAAATACGAACGATGCCGTCCGCTTTTCAAATCGAAAGAAGAATACGAAGAATTTAAAGAGAGCCACCGCAGACAGTCGGAAGGAATAATCACATTACACAAGCCGAACGGCAGAATGTATCTCGGCGTGGACGCAGGCTCGACGACCATAAAAATACTTTTAACGGACGAAAACGGAAATATTTTCCGCCCCGTATATACGCCGAGCGTGGGCAAACCGATTGAAATACTGCTCGATTATTTAAAAAAGCTTTACGCGGAATACCCCGATATAGAAATCGCGGGGTCGGCGGTTACGGGCTACGGTGAAGACATGATAAAAAGCGCGTTCCGCATAGACAACGGGCTTGTGGAAACCGTCGCGCACTACACCGCCGCCAAAAAATTCCGCCCCGACGTCGATTTCATTCTCGATATCGGCGGACAGGACATGAAGTGCTTTAAGATAAGAAACGGACTTATAGACCAACTTTTCTTGAACGAAGCATGTTCTTCGGGGTGCGGATCGTTCTTGCAGACTTTTGCCGAATCGCTCGGTTACGGCGTTGAGGAGTTCGCAAAACTCGGACTTTTCGCCGACGCGCCCGTAAACCTCGGTTCGAGGTGCACGGTGTTTATGAATAGCTCCGTGAAGCAGGCGCAAAAGGACGGCGCGAGCATTGAAAACATCTCGGCGGGGCTTTCGATAAGCGTGGTTAAAAACGCGCTTTATAAGGTTATAAGAATAGCAAAAGCCGAGGACCTCGGCAAAAACATAGTCGTTCAGGGCGGTACGTTTTTGAACGATTGCGTTTTAAGGGCTTTCGAGCAGGAACTCGGCGTTGAGGTAATCCGCCCCGCCTTTTCCGCGCTTATGGGCGCATACGGCGCGGCGTTATACGCGCAAAAACTCTCGAAAGGCTCGTCTTCGCTTATCACAAAAGAAGAGCTTGAAAACTTCTCGCACAAAGTTGCAAACGTCACATGCAACGGTTGCGGAAACCACTGCTCGCTCACCGTCAACACTTTCTCCGACGGCGGGAAATACATTGCGGGGAACCGCTGTTCCAAACCCGTTACGGGCGCGAAAACAGAAGTTTCCGACGACATGTACGCATATAAACTCAAGTATTTATCAAGCTATATAAATACCGATCGGGACGACGAAAAGATAAACGTCGGGCTTCCGCTCGGGCTTAACATGTACGAACTGCTCCCCTTCTGGCATGCTTTTTTCACCGAACTCGGGTTCAACGTGATGACCTCGCCGCTATCGGACAGAAAGCTTTACGAAGGCGGGCAATACACCATTCCGTCGGACACCGTTTGCTACCCCGCAAAGCTCATTCACGGACATATAGAGGCACTTATCCGCGAAAATGCGGACGTGATTTTCTATCCCGACATGAGCTACAACATCGACGAAAAACAGGGCGACGACCATTTCAACTGCCCGGTCGTGGCGTATTATCCGCAAGTTGTAAGGTGGAATATCCCGGATATAAAAAACGTGAAATTCATCTGCGACTTTTTAAGTCTCGCAAAACCCAGAGTCTTTGAAAAGCGCATAAAAGAAATTCTCGGAAAGTATTTCCCCGAAAAAGATTTCACCCCGAAGCAGATTTCGTTCGCGACCAAAGCCGCTTATGCGGAATATGCCGAATATCTCGAATCGGTGCGCGCGGAGGGCGAAAGATACATAAAAAAGGCAAAAGAAACGGGTAAACCCGTGATTTTGCTTGCGGGCAGACCTTACCACGTCGACCCCGAAATTAACCACGGAATTCACGAGCTTATCTGCAGGCTTGGCGCGATCGTTTTAAGCGAAGACTCGATACGCCCCGGCAAAGAAAAACTCATAACGGGCGTAAGAAACCAATGGACCTACCACTCGAGAATGTACAACGCGGCAAAATTCGTGGCGAAAGCGCCCGAAAATCTCGATATTCACGTCGTTCAGCTCGTTTCGTTCGGGTGCGGCGTGGACGCGGTTACGACCGACGAAGTGCGCTCGATCGTAGAAAAATCGGGCAGATTATATGCTCAGGTGAAAATTGACGAGATATCTAATACGGGCGCGGTGACTATCCGCCTCCGCTCGCTCATGTCGGTAATCGAATTAAGGAAAAAATGAAAAGAAAATCCAACAAAAAGACTGCCGCAAATGAAAAAATCAAGCAGAAAATGCTTGAAGCGGAAAATGTAGCCAATGAAACAGTTGCTGTCGAATGCGGAATTTTAAACGCCGAGACCTCCGTTTCCGAATGGGAATATGAAAATGCCGGAACCGCCGCCGTCGATTTCGGTAAATGCGAAAGCCCGTCGAAAAACGCGGAAATCGCCGAAACAATAAACGATGAGCCGGAAGAAGAGATCATCGCGGATAAATCGCCCGAGCTTTCCGCACGGAAAAACCGCGGGAGGTTCAGATCGCTCGATTTCGGCAAATGCGTTTTCGCTTACGTTTTAGGCGGCGTTGTGGGAACGCTGTGGGAAACGGTTCTGAATTTCTGCAAAGGGAACGGCTTTGTTTATTGCAACGGGAGCATTTTCACGCCGATAAACTTCGTTTACGGCTTCGGCGCGCTCGTTATCTGGATTTTCCTCGCAAACAGCAACAGAAAACCTTATATGACCTATATTTACGGCGCAATAGGCGGAGGTATCGTCGAATATCTGCTGAATTTTCTGGAAGAAAAAATTCTCGGCGCAAGGTCGTGGGATTATTCGAACGAATTTCTGAATATAAACGGTCGAACAACCATTCCGTTTATGCTTTTCTGGGGGCTGCTGTGTCTCGCCGTTGTGTACGGAGTTTATAATCCGCTCGCAAAAATTTACGATAAATGCCCGAAAAAAGTGATGACTACCATAGCTATAGTATTGCTCGCGATAGTCGTAACCGACCTTACGATAACGGTAACGGCGCTTGCGCGGTATTCCGCAAGGCAACAGGGCGTTATTTCGAAAACCGAACTCGGGCTTTTCCTCGACAGAGTTTTCAACGACGATTACATGAAACTGCACTTCCCCAACCAAAAAAAATTGTCGGAAAATTCGGGTGCATTAACGCTCTTCGCC
>JAJWOJ010000125.1 GCA_021635425.1 Clostridiales bacterium
TGACCGTACTGACCTTTACCGCCGGACTGTCTCTTGTACATTCCTTCGGCGTCGACGGCTTTTCTGAACGTCTCTTTATAAGATACTTGCGGCTTACCGACGGTAGCTTCTACCTTGAATTCTCTGAGCAATCTGTCAACGATGATTTCGAGGTGAAGTTCGCCCATTCCGGCGATGATCGTCTGTCCCGTTTCTTTATCCGTATAGAACTTGAAGGTGGGGTCTTCCTCCGCGAGCTTCAAAAGCGCGAGAGTCATCTTTTCCTGACCCGCTTTCGTCTTAGGCTCGATTGCAACCTGAATAACGGGTTCGGGGAATTCCATCTTCTCGAGGATGATCGGGTGATCTTCGTCGCAGAGCGTGTCGCCCGTCGTGGTGTCTTTAAGACCTACGATTGCGCAGATATCTCCCGAATAAATCTGATCGATTTCCTCTCTGTGGTTAGCGTGCATAAGGACGAGTCTTCCCACTCTTTCCTTCTTGCCTTTCGTAGCGTTGTATACATACGAGCCTGCGGATAAAGTACCCGAGTATGCTCTGAAGTATGCAAGTTTACCTACGAACGGATCGGCTACCATCTTGAATGCAAGACCTGCAAACGGCTCTTCGTCGTCCGTCTTTCTTATTTCTTCTTCGCCCGTGTCGGGGTTGATACCCTTAACGTGATCTACGTCGATGGGGCTGGGGAGATAATCAACGATAGCGTCGAGAAGGTGCTGAACGCCTCTGTTCTTGTAGCTCGAGCCGCAAAGAACGGGGTTCATCTTCATCGAAAGCGTACCTTTTCTTATGGCTTTCTTCATTTCTTCGGGAGTAAGTTCGCCCGTTTCGAAGAATTTCTCCATAAGTTCGTCGTCCTGCTCGGCGCAAGCTTCCATAAGAGCTTGTCTCGCTTCGGCTGCCTTGTCGGCATATTCCGCGGGGATAGGTCCTACCGTGAAATCTTTACCGAGGTCGTCGTGATAAATAATCGAGTCGTTAGCGACAAGGTCGATTATTCCGCAGAACGTATCTTCTTTACCGATGGGAAGACAGATCGGAATAGCGTTGGCTTTAAGTCTGTCTTTCATCATCTGTACGGCGTTATCGAAATTCGCGCCGTTGATATCCATTTTGTTTACGTATGCGATACGGGGAACGTGATATTTGTCTGCCTGACGCCAAACGGTTTCGGACTGAGGCTCGACGCCGCCCTTCGCGCAGAACGTTGCGACTGCACCGTCCAATACTCTCAGCGATCTTTCGACTTCAACGGTGAAGTCAACGTGTCCCGGGGTATCGATGATGTTTATTCTGTTGCCTTTCCAGAAGCATGTGGTTGCGGCAGAACAAATGGTTATACCTCTTTCCTGCTCCTGAACCATGAAGTCCATCGTAGCCGCGCCGTCGTGAACTTCGCCGAGCTTATGGGTCTTTCCCGTGTAGAAAAGGATACGCTCGGTCGTAGTGGTTTTACCCGCGTCGATGTGCGCCATGATACCGATGTTTCTGGTATGTTGTAAGTCGTATTGTCTTGGCATAAATGTAAATTTACTCCTTAATTATCGAAAAAACCCGTAAGGCTCGGAAATTTTGCCGATATAAGCAAAACCCTCGCCTAAGCCGGAATTACCAGCGGTAATGAGCAAACGCCTTGTTTGCTTCCGCCATTCTGTGAGTATCTTCCTTCTTCTTTACGGCACCGCCCGCGTTGTTGTACGCGTCCATAAGTTCGGACGCGAGCTTGTTGCTCATGTCGCGGTCGCTTCTCTTTCTCGCGCTTGCAACGATCCAACGGATTGCGAGAGTTTGTCTTCTCTCGGGTCTGATTTCGATAGGAACCTGATAGTTGGATCCGCCTACTCTTCTCGCTTTAACTTCGAGAAGGGGCATTACGTTGTTCATCGCCTGGTTGAATAAGTCCATAGGCTCGACGCCGAGCTTTTCGGACGACTTCGTCAAAGCGTCGTATACGATGGTCTGCGCGGTACCTTTCTTACCGTCAAGCATAACCTGATTGATAAGTTTGGTAAGCACTTTGTTGCCGTATATAGGATCGGGTAAAACGTCCCTTTTGGGTACATTACCTCTTCTTGGCATAATGGTTGTCCTCCTTTAAATTTTTTAGGGTATAATAAATATAACCCGTGTACAGCTATCGCTCTTAAACCGCTCGGTTTACCTTGCGGGAGCGAACCTTCCGACGTTCGAAACGTCGTACTGCCTACTCTTCGGGCGTTTCAGAATCTCCGCCATAAGTAGGATTTGTGATTTTGCAAATTCTAATTTAATTTAAAAGTTTAAGTTAAATTACTTGGGGCGTTTCGCGCCGTATTTGCTTCTTGCCTGTTTTCTCTTCGCAACGCCTGCGGTATCGAGCGTGCCGCGGATGATATGATATCTTACGCCGGGCAAATCTCTTACTCTTCCGCCGCGGATAAGCACGGAGCTGTGTTCCTGAAGGTTGTGACCTTCGCCGGGAATATACACCGTTCCTTCCTGCTTGTTCGTGAGACGAACTCTCGCGATCTTACGAAGCGCCGAGTTAGGCTTTTTGGGGGAAGTCGTAGTGACGGAAAGGCATACGCCTCTCTTCTGCGGGCAATGATTCATGATAGGAGTCTTGCACTTGTCCTGCGCCGTAACTCTGCCTTGCTTGATAAGTTGGTTGATGGTTGGCATTTCTTTACCTCCTTATAGATTTGGATATTCTGAAAACGGACCCTAACCCGTTTAAAGAAAGCATAATAAAGGTATTATCCGCACAAGTTTGCATACCTTTACGGATAATCACCGATTCAGTATATCATTTTTAAATCGTTTCGTCAACTTTTTTTGGGGCGTTTATCGGGCAAATTGCATAATTTTTATAAATTATTACGGCTTTTGCCGCGCATATTTACGAAAGACGTCCGCCGCCCGTCAAAAGCCCCGACGCGGCTTCGATAAACGAAAGGAATCAGAGAGCGGCGAGTATGGCTTTCGCGACGTGTTCGGCGAGCCTTTCGCTTCCCGCTTCGGTATAATGAACTCCGTCGTCCGTCCTCATTTCGTTCGGAAGGTTCGCGCTTACCGTGTAAAGATCGTTCACGCCGTAACCGTATTTGCCCGCGATGAATTTTACCACTTCGTTTCTGCGAAGAATTATTCCCGTTTGCTTATAATCTATTCTCGCGTTGCCCGTTTCCTTGACTATCGTCGACGTGGCGAGGATAACTTTTCTGTTTTTGCCTATTTCTTTAAGCAGTTTTTCTATCCCCTCGCCATAAACCCTATCGGTCATGTGCCAGCCGTGCAAACCGTGATTGAAATGTATGAGCGCGTAATCGGAATCGGCTGCAAGCCCTGCCACGGCGCCCGTATAAACTTTCGAATCGACTGCGTAAGACATGGCTATGTAATCTACGTAACACTTACCCTCGAGCTTGTCTTTGACATACTCGTAATAAGCGCGCGTAATACTGTCGCCGACGAGCAGAACCCTCGGCAAATCTTTATTGGCGGTGCGGTCGCACCAGGTCTGAATCCACTCGAATTCTTCTTTCATAAAAACATTCTCCTCCATTTATTTCCGACCGATTTAAAACAGAAATCGCCCCGAAGCCGTTTTTTTGGCGTTTCACGGCAAATCCGCTTATGATTTTAAAGTATTTCCATTCCTTTCAGAAGAACTTTGTAAGGTCCGCCGTAGTTTTCGAAAACCCTCGTCTTGTCGGAAAGGCGGATGTTCGCAAGCACTTCGGAAAGCCTGCCGCTCATCGAAATTCCCGTAAGGGGAACGACCTTTTCGCCGTCGTGATAATAAGCGAGCCTTATTTCGCCGCCTATGTAATCGTTGTAAAGGTCGAGCTGCAAGCCCGAAAGCGAAACGCATTCGAGATAAGGAGCTTTCAGGAGTTCTTCGTCCGTAAGCGTTCCCTTTTCAACCTCGACGCATCTGAGGTTGCCCGTCGGCTTTTCGCCGAGGTATTCGGCGAATCTGTTCGCGCCGAACATTCCGACGACCTTACCGTTTTCTATAATCTTCCTGTCGGCGAGCGTAACGCCGTCCGCGTCGAAGGCGGCGGAAAATCTGCTGCCTTTGATTTCGCCTTTCATCGTAAGATTTATCTTATCGCCGTCGCCCTTTTGCAGATCGTCGCCGATTTTATGAAGCGCGGAATGAGAATAAGCCGCCGAATAATTGAGGTCGAAAGCGATTTCGGTGAAAAGTTCGCCCGCTTCCTTGGCGTTTAAAACCACGGGGACGTTTATCTTTCCTTCGGGTTTTTTCGCGCGTTTACGGCCGCGCACCTCTTTCATCTTTTCTTCTATTTCTCTCGTGACGTCGTTTTCGTCGAACTCGGTGAAACGATACGCTTCGTAAAGCTCGACCGATTCCCCGCCCTCGTTCCAGGTGGGGATAGCCTCGACCATGGCGTCGTATTTTATCTCCGTCGCGTCCACGCCCCTGCCGTTTAACACCGACGAAACGTGCTTATATACGAAAACCTCGAGCGCGTTTATCGAGCCGCCCTCGAATTTATCGGCTTTGAAAACGGCGTCGGAAATTTTCGCCGCAAGTTCTTTCGGGTCGTATTTTTCAAAATCGGAAGCCACTTTCCTCTCGATTTTTTCGCCGCACGGGATATCGTAAGGCTCGTTGAAAACGAGTTTCGCCCTTTCCGCCGCGGCGGTTATTTTGTTTTTGATTTCTTCTTCGTTCATCGAAGAATAGACGGGGAAGGACGATTCGCCCTTCTTGCCGTCGTGATCGACGTAAACGGTAACCGTTACGTCGCGCGTGTCGGTATGTCTCGCCGTTTCGAGCTTTCTGTGAACGAAAAAGAGTTCATCCGACGTCGTTTCCGTCGAGTTGATTTTATAATCGGAGACGCGTTTGTTCGCCCCGATGAGTTTTTTAAGTTCGGAAATCTGTATTTTCATGCGAGTTTACACCTCACTTTGAGCGCGGGTCCGCCGTCCGAAACCCTCACCCATTCTTTATAACCCTTACCGCACTGCCCCGAGCCTATAACGCTCAGTCCGTCCGAAACCATGGTTATCGATTTTAAAAGTTCGGGAACGCTTCCGCTCATAACGACGGGCGAAACGTAATTTTCGGTAAGCTTGCCGTCGATTATTTCTATTCCGTATTCCGCAGTGCATTGTATCTGCCAGTTCTTCGGGTCTTCCATGCCGTTGTTGGTTTCGAAAAGCATGTAACCGTGTTTAACGGAAGCGATCATATCCTCAAGCTTATCGGACCCCGCCTCGAAAAAGGTGTTGGTCATTCTCGTGTACGCCTTTCTCTTGTAGCTCTCTCTTCTGCCGTTGCCCGTGGGGATTGCGTTAAGTTCGCTTGCCGAAACGAGATCGCACATACCCGAGACGAGTATGCCGTTCTCTATTATCTGAGTGTCGCCGGCTAAAACCCCGTCGTCGTCGAAGAAATAAGAAGCCGCGGAAAGGGTTGCCGCCGCGCCGTCTTTCATGTTGCATACGGGAGAAGCCACGTATTTTCCGACGTATTCTTTTGCCAAAGCTCTGTCCTTAACGAACTGATCCATCTCCACGCCGTGACCGAACGCCTCATGCGCGATAAGCCCCGAAATGGAACTGTCGGTTATAACGTCGTAAATCCCCGGCTTTATCGGTTCGGCTTTAACGAGGTGTTCCGCCTTGTCGATAAGTTTATCGAGTTTTGCGGGAAGAGCCTCGAAAACCTCCGCAATCTTCGTCGAGTACGCGTCTTCTCTCGCTCGCACCGTTTTGCCGTCCTTATAAACGGCTATCGCCATAGCGTTAACCCAGCCGTAACTCTGGTCGAGTTCTCTGTTTTTGGAAACGAACAGTTTCGAAACCGAAAAGGGCTGAACGTACCCTATCGCGTTGACGACCTTATCGCTTCTTCTTTTGATTTCGTCTTTGATTTTTACGCAGAAATCCAGAAGGTCTTTATCTTCGAACTCGTCGAAATCGGTTTGCCTTACAAACGAATCTTTCAAAGGTTCGTCCAGGGGTTCTTCGGGCGATATCTGCCTGCCGTCGAGTTCTTTCGCCGTTTTAACTTCCGCCGCTATTTTATCGGCGAGCGCGTGTATATCTCCCGTTATATCGTCGAGCGAATATTCGAAATAAGCTCCGCCCTTCCACATTTTAACGACGAAGCCGCATTCGCCCGCGCCGTCTCTGACGGACGACGAACGAAAATCAGCCGTACAAAGCGTCATCCTCACGTCCGTGCCGAGTACGCTTACGTAAGAAAAGCTATCCGAAAGCTCACTGACGAGCTTTTTCATCGCTTCTCTTTTACTTTCGAGAAATTCCGAAAATGCCATATCTTTTTCTCCTTGGCATATGCCTGTCCGACGGTTTTCCGCCCGGCAGCCTCGCAAAACGCTTGCCGCCCGCAAAAAACCGACTTTTTACTATCTTTTCTTTCATTATATATTGAATGAAATTCTTTGTCAATTCAATATAACGAAATTTCGGCAAGTTCACA
>JAJWOJ010000126.1 GCA_021635425.1 Clostridiales bacterium
GAATACGATTGAGGGAATATGATTTTGAACGAATTTTTACATGCGACTCAATATTACAGGCAACCTACGCCTTTAAAGGAAGAATGGGAAAGCGACCTTAAAAGGATCGGAGAGTACGGGTTAGACGTTATACAGGTAAGATTGAATTGGCGTTGGAACGAACGCATCGAAGGCGTTTACGATTTTGCCGACGCGGACGCGCTTATCGCTCTTGCGGAAAAAAACAATAAAAAAGTTATAATCAAGTTTCTGCTCGAATGTGCGCCGCAATACGTCTACGATAAGTACGGCGGCACGCGAATTGCTCATGACGGGACTAAATTATCTCCAGGCTCGCATGGCGCGTTTTACGGCGGGTTCAGACCGTGTTTCACTAATCCTTACGTTATGGAGAGGGCAGTTAAGTTTGTCGAAAAAGTTGCGGAGAGGTATTCGTCGCGTAAATGCATTGTTTTTTTGAATGCGTGGAATGAGATTCGTAATACTCCTGCGGAAGAATGTTTTTGTCCGCATTGCCGTAAAGGGTTCGGAAAATATCTCGAAAACAAATTCGGTACGATAGAAAAACTCAACGAATTTTACTACGATTATGGATACGCCCGAAAGCAGAGCCGATTTTATGATGTTAAACGACTTTATGCGATCCGTCGACGAAAATTTCGTAAGCTATGAAATTTATCCCGGACTCGGTATGTTCCGCGAGTACGATTCTCGTTACGATATGAAATTCAAACAATATATGTCGGTTGCGTGCGGCGCGAAAGGGATAAATTATTGGCAATGGAGAGCCGAACGTGTGGGGCACGAAAACGACTGCACCGGGCTTGCCAAAATGAGCGGTGAACCGCGAGAAGTGACAAAGGAGGTTTCCGCCTTCGCAAAAACGCTTAAAGTTGACGGAGATTGTTTTTTACATTCGAAAGTAAAACGTTCCGACGTTGCTATTTTATTTGATTACGACTCGGGGCTTATGTCCGCGATAGAGGACCATTGCGTTGACAATTCGTTTAAAAGAAACCCTGAGGCGCGCGGTTATTATTATGGCGCGGTGAAGGGTGCGTACAGATTGTTTTTGGCAAGCGGCATAAACGTCGATTTCGTTCAGACAACAGCAATACAGGAGATTTTCGAATATAAGTTTTTATATGTGCCGTATTTGTCGATTCTCAAAAGAGAGGTCGCCGAAACTTTGAAAAGATTTGTTTCGGGCGGCGGAATGATTTTAGCCGACGAAGGGTTCGGTATGCGGCAGGCAAATACATGGATGCAACCGTATGATATAGATTGCAAGCCCTTGCTGAACGCTCGAATGGACGAAAGACGAATTTGTAACGGCGGCGAAACAATAAATTTCGGTGAAGAAAGCGCGAAAATTTATCCGTTTAAAACCACTTACGATTGCGGCGGAGAACAGATAATGACTTTTTCCGACAAAGCGGTGCCGTGAGAAAAATGACTTACGGAAAAGGCGAATTTTATCTTTGCGGTTTTTCGGTCGGATATAGCTATTTAAAGACAAACGACGAATTTTGGTTGCGCTTTACGGGTAGAATATTCGAAAAAGCAAAAATAACGAAAAACGAATATTCCGACGGCGAAAAAATTTACGAAAAGACACTTGTGTGCGACGGTAAAGAAATAATTTTTCTTTTAAACAACACCGCGGAAAGTAAAACATTCGATATAAAAGGCAATATTCTTCGTTGCGGCGCGGATATGAAACGCGACGGAAAGAAGTTTATTTTACCCGAAAAAAGTATCGGGTACGTTATAAAAAATAACAAGCATAAGGAGGATGCAAAACAGTGAAAGGCAAAGAAACAACAGAAGAAGTGAAAATCTTGGGGTATACTATAAGGCAGAAATTACGATTATCCCCTCAGATAAGGCTGACGTTATTACGGCGTCAAACCTTAACGACGACGGTGAAAACGATCCGTTTGCGGTAAAGAATCTGGGCGAGTAAAGGGGGAAAGAGAAAATGAAGAGAAAAACAATATTAGGGTCGCTTGTAGCGATGTTTGCGGTTTGCATAGGGTTAGGCTTTGCAGGACTCAACGTTTCAAATGTCCGAGCCGATAGCGAAAAGATAACAATGGCTTACGGTGCGTCCGTAAGGTATGCGAGCGAAAGCGAGACCAACGGCTTGCGTTTTACGGCAGTCGTTCCCCAAAACCTTTATAAGGATGGCGCGACATACGGCATGCTTATCGCGCCCGAAGATTACGTTGCGGAAAATCCGCTCGATTACGAAAACCTGTTCGGCGAAAACGCCGTATACGACTGGGCGGTGAAAAACGCCGACGGCGAATATGTTTAGAGCGGTACCAAAACAAGAATTATAAACGTAACATACTGCCGACGGGTTACACCCAAACAAAAAGGGACATAAACTTCTTGCAGATTTACTTATAAAGTACCTTGAGAGTAAAGGTTTTACAAAGTAAAAACTTTCGGGTGTAAAAAATTCAATAATTTGCTGTTTTGGATATAAGTAAATAGATATGATAACTAAAATTATTAACGGGAAAACCGTTACCGACGAAGTTAAGGAAGAATTCGTATATTTCGATGAAAAAGAAATAATATCCGTTACTTCTGAGGAAATGCCTTATGACAACGAAATAGATGCCGACGGAGGATTTATCTGCCCGGGATTTATCGATTTGCATTGTCATGGCGGTGGAGGTGCGGATTTTTCCGACGGTACGGAAGATGCGATTCGTATTGCCTCGGATATTCATTTGCACCACGGAACGACTTCGCTTTTTCCTACTTTAATGTCGCTTGGTAAAACCGATTTGCGAAATAAGTTGGAAGTTTTTAAGCGTATAAAAGAAAAACCGACTAATTTTTGCGGCGTGCATCTCGAAGGTCCGTATCTTTCACCCGATCAGTGCGGGGCGCAAAAGGGTGATATTCTTCGTTTACCTGACTATAAAGAATATACGAGTATACTCGACGAATACCGAATATCGAGATGGAGTTATGCTCCCGAACTCGATTCCGATTTCGGTTTTTTAAGCGAGTTGAACAAACGCGGAGTGTTGGCGGCTGCCGCCCACACGAATGCAACTTGTTCTGAAATGCTTGCGGCGGAAAAATGTGGGTGCAAACTTATCACACATTTGTATTCAGCAACTTCAACAATAACTCGTAAAAACGGATTCAGAACGGCAGGTGTTACCGAGGAGGCATATCTTTCCGACAATATATTTTCGGAATTGATAGCCGACGGCAGACATCTTCCGAACGAACTTAGATTACTCGCTTTTAAATTGATCGGCAGCGACAGGCTTGCTCTTATTACCGACTCTATGCGTGCCGCAGGGACGGATATAAAAGAAAGTTTTATAGGACCGATTGACGGCGGCGTTAAGTGTATAATCGAGGACGGAGTTGCAAAGTTGCCTGACAGAAGTGCGTTTGCCGGTAGCGTAGCTACTACCGACAGGCTGGTGGCGACTTGCGTTAAAGCCGGAGTTCCGCTAACCGATGCGGTAAAAGCGATGACAAAAACCCCCGCAAGAATAGCGGGGTTGAAAAATAAAGGCGAATTAAAGCGTGGATATCACGCCGATATAGTAATATTAAATTCGGATTTTAAAACGCAAAAAGTAATTGCAAAAGGGAAAGTTATAGTTTAAAATTAAACAGAATGACGAATCACGGTGAAAAATGAAACTTAAATGTTTGCAAATAGACCTTGCACGGCAAAAAGAAAATATCGGTTACGTTAAAAGTTACGTCGATTTTGCGGCGGCAACCGGATATAACACTTTGATTATATATCTTGAATTTGCCGTAAAAACGGCAGATACTTCTTTTTTTGATGAAACGGAGAGTTATTCGTCGGACGAAATGTCCGAAATCGTCACTTATGCCGAAAGCAAAGGCCTTGACGTTATTCCCGCATTTGAAAATTTAGGACATCTCGAAAAGCTGTTCAAATATAAGCAATTCGAAAATTTTTCCGAATGTGAAGACGAACAAACCGAAGGGCGCGGGTTTGACGGCAATAAACGCGGCTCGTGCGGTTGTATATCCGATTTTGCGTTGCGCGAATTTACTGATAAATATATCCGTGAAGTGTGCGGGATTTTTCATAGCGAATTCGTACATATGGGACTAGACGAGCCTTTCGATATTGCCGATTGCGAACGTTGTAAAATAAGAATGGAAAAAGAGGGTAAAAATAAAACCGATTTATTTTACGACCATGTTATGCACTCTTATGAACTCGTAAAGTCGATGAACAGAAGAATGATGATGTGGGACGATTTTTTCGAGTATGTTGATATTGTCGACAGACTGCCGAGAGATATCGTTTTGTGTAATTGGAATTACTCTTTTATTTCGGACGAGCCGAGCGGACATTGGATAAACAGGATAAAGCGCGACTGGTTTAAATATTACGACGAACTCGGTTTTGAATATTTGTACTGCGTTTATGGTCATAGAGCCTCATCGTTATACAATTATGAATCGTTTACAGCCTATGCCGAAAAATATCACCCGCTGGGCGGTCTGGTTACTCAATGGGAGCGGGCTGACAGTTTCTATCTCGGCTCATATCCGTTTATTGCGTATATCGGTAAAAATTGGTCGGGAGAGATACGATCTAAAGAAGATAAATTAAAAATCTATTCAGATTTGCTTGGCGGAAGTGATCAGGCAGAGCTAATATTATCTCTGAACATTCCGTCGTTTTATGGTGGGTATACTAACGCGGCAACTTTTTGCGAAAACGAATATTTTGTAAAGTATTTGCTCATGAAAACTCTTGAATATGCCGTTACTCAACTTAAAAGGTATAAAGAGAACGTGAGCGGGCTTGCTGCAGACGTACTTACGGATATTTACGATTATTGTTACTTTATGTTGTTATCCATACAAATAGAGCGATTATCGGTAAGAATATTCGATAATTACGAAACGAGGGAATATCCGCCAGAGTATTTTTTTGATGTTTTGGACAATATTTCGCTCGGTTACAACGAGATAGAAAACGATGCGAAAAGATTGTGGGTTAAGTATAGAAACGGCATTAAGAGTTGCAAAAACGACGCTTTCGGGCGTAAGTACGAGTCCGCTCGAAAAAATCTGCTAAAAATCAAATATGGCCTAAAAAATAACGATAAAGTAGGTGTATTGTATGTCGACCTTATGCTGCACGACGGATATTGTACGGTTAAAGCGGAAATCCGCGTTAAATATGTCGGAGATAGCGAGGAAAAACTTGTGTATAGTGGAGCGATAAAACCAAGCTCGACGGGTTTTGAACTTGGTGGTTGTTACGGTTTTCGCTATGTCGTTGAAAATAAAAAAATTGAATATATTATATTCGTCGTCTTCGGTGAGGGTGCATTATATCCGCTTAATTTCCGCTATACGCTTGGCGGAGAGAAGTATATTGCCGCAAAAGCAGAAAAAATTTGCGGTAAAGTAGAAGAGTTGGATAATGTTTTAGCTAACGACACTCGTTTTGCCGTTATGGGATATGATGATGGGATAAAACACTTCAACGACTTAAAATTAAGCAAATCTAAAAGCGAAAGTAAAATTTATTTTAAAAATTTAACGGAAGAAATATAATATGAAATCGTTTAAAAAGGATAAATTAAAGGTAAAAATTTACGAAAACAGAACGCTTATGGGCGAAGCGGCGGCAAATGATATTTCCGAAAAAATTAAAGAACTTCTCGCACAAAAAAGCGAAATAAATATGATATTCGCGGCGGCACCCTCGCAAAACGACGTGTTGAAGGCGTTGGTTGAAGATAAAAGTATAGAGTGGAACAGGGTAAACGCATATCATATGGACGAATATATAGGGCTTGACAAAAACGCACCGCAAGGTTTCGGTAATTTTTTGAAAGCGCACATTTTCGGGCTTGTTCCGTTTAAAAGCGTGAATTATATCGATATTACGACCGAAAGTCCCGAAAAAGAGGCGGAAAGATACGGAAAACTGTTAAAGGATAATCCGACCGATATAGTCGTTATGGGTATAGGCGAAAACGGGCATATTGCTTTTAACGATCCAGATGTTGCGGATTTTAAAGACGAAAAGACCGTAAAACCCGTTAAGCTCGACGATGTTTGCCGTCAACAGCAGGTAAACGACGGTTGTTTTGAAAGCATTGAAAAAGTGCCTACGCACGCCATGACGTTGACGGTTCCCACGCTTGTGGCTGCGCCGTGGTTGTTCTGTATAGTTCCTGCCGCAACGAAAGCAAAAGCCGTTTATGAAACGATAAATGGCACAATGGACGAGCATTGTCCCGCAAGTATTTTAAGGGCAAAAGACGACGCTGTTTTATACCTTGATAAAGACAGTTCGGCGTTATTATGATTATCGAAAATTTAATAGAATGATTGACCATCATAGGACAAAAAAGTTGTCAGATACGGTTAAAGTCG
>JAJWOJ010000127.1 GCA_021635425.1 Clostridiales bacterium
AAGAAATATCAAAATGACTTATTGAAACACGGAATAAGTTTGAGCTAAATATCTGTGTTTAAGGTTCGAGGGGCTAAAAAATGAAACTTAAACAATACGAAATAGTAACACAACCCGAATATCTTAAAAGTCCGTTACAGGATATTTTAAGAAAATACCGGACAATAAAACAATGGGCTTACATACTCCATGATAAAGACGCCGACGCTACGCCGCATTTCCATATATACGTTAATTTCGGGAATACGGGCGTAGACAGCAAAGACGTCGCCACATGGTTCGGCATTTCTGAAAACTTTATCAATAAGATTGAGGGGCGTAAGGTAGATATGTTGCTCTACCTCACGCACGGACAGGAAAGCCAACAACATAAACATCAGTATGATTTTTCGGAAGTCAGGGCGAATTTCGATTTTAAAAGCGAAATCGAACAATCGAAAATCATAGGCGATTTCAAAAAATACTCATACGCTCAACAGCTTGATTATATTCATTCTCTTGCCGTTTCCGAACAGCCGAAATGTTTTGACAGGCTTCAAAAGCTTTGGAAAATGCAATGTCAATGGTTATCTCTTAACGCCGACCGAGATTTAAAAGTAATATTCGTTACGGGAAAATCGGGGACGGGGAAAACGTATTTCGCACGAAAATATATGCGCGAACACGATTTAGATTATTATGTTTCTTCTTCGTCGAACGACCCGTTAGACATGTATATGGGGCAAAAAGGAATTATATTCGACGATTTGCGTGATGAAGCGTTTGAATTCCCCGACATATTGAAACTGCTTGATAACAATACGGCAACAGCGATGAAAAGTCGATTTTCGAATAAAGTTTTGAACTGCAAGGTGATGATTCTGACATCTTTCATTCCGATCAAGTATTGGTATAAAGCGGTGAGATACAGTTCGGACGGAATAGAACAGCTTTACAGGCGAATCGGCACATATATTCAGATAACCGAGGACGAAATAATCGTTTATGACGGTGTGACGGATAAAGGTGATCCGCAAGGCTTAGGAAAGGTTTATATAAACGAAGTAAAAAAGTTAAAAGAAGAAAATATCAGGCAAAAGAAAAGCGTTTTTGAAGATTTCGACAGTTTTTTGACTTCGAAATCGAACATATTTTAGGTTTTTGCGAAACATGTCGCGACGTTTCGTATAAATATCATTAAGTCGCTCCCATAGGCTTACAGGGAAAAGGAAGCAAAACGTCAAAAAATAAATGGCATAAAAATCGGTTTGCAGGTGCAGACGGAATATATTCCACTAAAAAGTTTTATGTTCGTGAAGATGTTTCGAGTGGTAAAAACGGCAGAACATTATACTCAAAGCGATATATAAAAAAGTCTCCTAAAGCTACAAAAGAAGTCGCGGAGATTATGGGGTATATTCCCGGTAGAAGATAAAAATAACCGTCCGATAGTTCGGACGGTTTCGGAAAGTCTACACTAAAAGCCAGGTGTTCTTTCCCGTCAACGCGGAAATCCCGTTGCTTCCCCTTTTGGGGGCTGATGGCTTAATAATTGTATCACAGGTAAAAAAATATGTCAACTGTAAATTACAGTCTAAAAAATAAAGGTGTTAGACTTATTTCAGCCGATAAAGCATGGACAACGGGGAAAAACGGTAAACGTCGTTTAAACCCTAAATACAGGTTTATCGGTAAAATTCAAACATCGATGCCGAATTTCGTTGTAACTGCCGACGATCGAAAAAAGCCGCAATATCGCGGCAACACATATGACCTAAACGTAACGGCAAAAAAACAGCTTATTGAACATTTTTACAATGAGAACGGTAAACGAAACAAGCGAACTGTGGCATATTTCGGCATCGAAAAACAAACAAAAAGTAAAAAAATAACGAGGTAAAAAAATGTCAAAGAAAACAAAGAAATTTTTAACTGCACTGCTTTGCGTAGTACTTTCCGTAGCAACGATAGGTCTTGCCGTTAAGGTCAGCAAATTGCAGAAAACAAAGGAACTCGGCGCGGCGGCTTATTCTATAGGAACGCTTAACGCCGAAGACGGCAAGGAAGCAAAGAGCGATTACGCTTTAAGAACAGGCTATCAGGAAGCCGTTAAGTTCGATAAAATCGTTATCGGAAAAGATGCGAAAATAACGTATCAGGTATTCTATTTCGATACAGATAAAAACTTTATCGGAAAGTCTGAAGCTTTGGCGGTCGACATGGAAGAACTTCCGACAACGCAGACTGTCGGAAGCGACAAAAAAGATGTTAAGTATTACAGAGTTGTAATACTCGTTCCCGAAACGGAAACGAAAGTATCGCTTCTTAATAAAGGCGATTACGCTAAGCAGCTTACCGTAACCATAAAAAAATAAAATAAATCAAGGCGGAAAGTCCGTGACCGTGAAAAAACGGCGCGGACTTTTTTATAGGTAAAATTGTATGAAAAAACTTTTGATATTTATAATGACGGTATTCGTCGGAGTCGGCGCGGTGGGCTTTATAAGTCAGGTTGTAAAAAACGAAAAAGACAATGAAGCCGAAAAAAATACGCTCAACCGAATTGTTGAATTAACCGACGAAAACGGTACGCTCAACGAAAAACAGGTAAATCTGCTTTCGAGCGGCGCGGACATCACTTACGACTCTGATGTATATCGTTTATCGAAAGTCGGCGACGAAAAGATCTACGAACATACCGACGGCGAAAACATTTTTCTTACGAAGTACATCGGCGTCGACACTGAAAAGCGCACCTTCAGAACGTGGGAAAAGCTTAACAACGACGTCGTGACGAAAGCTCTGATGAATAGCGCGCTGACAGAGAAAGATTCCGCACTTAAGGAAACTTTGAAAGAATACGTGACGGACGATCAGATGACGAAGATTCTCGCGGACTACGAGAAAGGCGCGGATCTTACGGAAACATTGAAAAAATACGTCACCGAAGAGAAAGTAAACGCTATTTTGTCGGGCTATTATACGAAAAAAGAGACGCAGAATTTTATAAATCAAGCTCTGTTATCTTACGTTAAAAAGTCCGACGGGAAAGACATGGTTGTAAAAAAAGCTCTCAACCCCGGCGAACAGCTGATATTCGAAGCTCATTCTATGTATGTTGTACAATGTTACGACAGCTCGACTAACCTTGCGGACTTTACAATTCTCGGCGGAGGTAAAAACGGCGATAAAGGTCGATTGGCTATGGTATTCATAGGCGATAAGGTCAACAACACGACTTTGCATTCTTTAATGATTTATCAGACGGGTTCTATAAATATTTCAAATTTAGCAGGTACGTCGGGTGCATCTTACGGAATTAAACCGTCAAACAATTCTTGCCGTCTTAGTTATTATAAAATCGGCGGGCAAGTTCTTTAAACGGGAGAAAGCGTTATGAATAATTTAACGATAAAAAAACACATCATTTTGATAACATTAGCGGTTATATCTGCAATTTTCGTTATTTTCGGGATAGGCTGTTTTTCATATTCGGCAAAAGCAGCAACTTCCGAATCTTCACCTGTTCCTAAAGCTTCCGATTACGACTTTAAAGCCATATCGGGGGCAAGAATAGATTTGCAATCTTTAGATGATTACGATATTTATTCTACAATTATCGGTTTTTCGGTTTCTATATCTAACGCAAAATATAATAGCGGTGAAATGGAAATAAAAGCTTGTTTAGTCGATACTTCTAAGAAAATTTCCATTGAGAATATGGTCTTCGGAATTTGTAGTTCTGACAGCACGCAACACGTTAGCGGAGACAATCTTGTCAGAACATTTAAATTTTCAATATCTAAGTCAAATTATAATACAAAATATCGTTGTATTTTTGTTTTATATATTCCGGGCGACGGCGGTGATTACCAAACCGTTTTAGCAGACTATTCGGGAGTGGATACAGATCGTTCTGTTTATAGCGTTGCAAAAGCTGTTCTTTCCGATCCGAATTCCGACGTCAGCGAATTATATAAAGAAAAATTGCAGGAAATTGTAGATGAGGGCGCAAAAATCGAAGAGGAAAACAAAAGACAAGAACAAATCGACAGTACGATTAAAGATTTCAAGGACTACGGACAAGCTCTCGTAAGCGATAACGATTTTCGAAAAGTAATATCTGTTATCGGCGGGGTATTTCTTGTCGTTTTGTTTTTCTCTTTTCTTTCGGTTCTTATGGGGCTAAGAAAATAAAGGCGGTGAGAAATGAACAGAATTTTAACTAAGATTATCACCGCCGTGTTTTCGGCGATCCTTACGGTTGTTTCCATGTCGGTAATTTTTCCGACAGCGTATGCCGCCGATAGCGAAAAAAAAGAATACTCTTTCGTATCAGATGACCTTGGGAAAGATTCATCGTTCGATGTTTCGTATTATCCCGAGAAAGCCGACGATTATTCTTTGAGTGTGATTCAGCTTGCGGAAAGCGAAGATAAAGAATTGTTCGTTTATGTATATCAGCCGAGCGGCGAGGAAAAGAATCTCCGTGCAACGTCTATAAATATTTCGAGAAAATCATATACGGATTTAAATCCGTCAAATTATTTTCTTGAATATGTAAATTCAAGCGGCACGTTATTTAAGTATATTGTAAAGAATTTTACGGTAAACTCCGACCCTGCTCGTTTTTATGCCATACCGTCTATATTCCGCGCATGGAATAAAGATTTAGGCGATAAAGAAGCCGTACATAACAACACGGTTGATGAAGTTGCTTTTCCCGTTGAAAGAGAATGGAATTTCTCAAGCATAAACGGAAAGCCGTATTGCGGCGTAACGGAATTCGAAACAATTGTAATCGAAAATAAGTTCGTCGGATTTGTAAGATATCCTAACGGAACGAACTTGTTTCCGATTTCAGAAAAAGTCGATTCTCATTTTGTAGCATTTTCGACCGATAAATCTATAGACAGACTTCTCGAAGCAAAAGTTTCATTTATGACGTCCGAATATGATTATACGGCACAGCCTTTGGCTTCTCCATCGGAAACGTGGAGTACCCCTCAATCACATGAAAAGACATTGAGTTATGATGATGAGGTTACCGCTTCCGGCAACGGTCTTTTTGCCGCAACATTTAAGTGGAATAGAATTCAGACCGTTTCGGACTTTCTGAAAGGCGAAAAATCCGAAAACATTTATTCGGGCTTTTTAATAAATGTTTCAAAGGGGACAACATTAAGCTCTGAAGACAAGGCAAAACTTAGCGGTATGAAATGGGTTCTGCGCTTTTACGAGTCTACTTATGATTTTTGGACTTCGGCGGGAACCACATCGAGAAGCATGACGGGTGTAAGCGCGGTGACTATCTTAAAGCTTAAGTATGTATATCAAGGTGTCACTTACAACCTCGGCGTTATCGACAATAAGCAAACGGGTGAAAGAGACTCTGACGGGCTTCCCAAACCGATCGAACCTATAGAATCTATTATTGTCGAGGGTGGGGGGTGTGCGGCAGGAATCGGCAAAATTTTAGCCATAATGTCAGGGTTATTGTTTTTTGCGATTTTGCTTCCGTTTGTTCCTATGCTTATTCAATGCGTAACCTTTATCGTTTCGTTTCCGTTAAAGCTAATCAATAAAAAACGAGAACAGAACGCAACAAACAATAAACCTAAAATGAGAAAGGAAGGTAAAAAATGACAACGGAAATACCCTATAAGGCGAAGTGAATTATGAGCAGAAGAAAGCATTACATAAAAGGAAAAGTTTACGTAACAAACGATAAAGTGCTTGTTGGCGGAAAAGGCAAAAAACGTAAAGTCGTATCTATGGGTAACGATAAAAACAATATGGCAGTACGCCGAATTTCTTCGTTATACGATAATAACGGCAAGAAAAAGGAGCGGCTTATTCCGATAGAAAAATACCCTGACATAATGAAAGCAAGCGGTGTTGAAAATAAAACTTTTCGTAGAACTAAAAGCGGTAAACCCATTCAAGAAAAGTATTTAGGAAAAACGAAGACCCGACTTAATAAATGGGATATGCAAAAAATACGTCGGGGATTGCATAAGCAAAAAAAATAAAGGGTAACAACTGCTACCCTTTAGCGTGAATTGACTTAAACGTCTGGTCGGAATACCCCGACTTCACGCTTACATTATAACTCTATCGTGTTTAAAAGTCAACTATAAATAGGTTTAACAAATAGAATTTAAAAATTTATTGAGGTGAAAAAAATGACAGTATCAAAGCAGATTAAAAGGAAATTAGCCGCAATTATCGTGGCGATTACCGTTATCGTCGGTATGTTTTTTGCGAATCCCGCACGTTTTAATAAAGCAAGCGCGGCGGAAAATGAATATTCGTTCGTTTTGGACGATTTAAAACGAGATTCCTCGTTTTACGTTTCGAATTATTCAAAAACAAGCAAGGGTTCAATCTGGTATTTAACATGCAGTGTTATAGCCGTTGCTGAAAGTATAAATAA
>JAJWOJ010000128.1 GCA_021635425.1 Clostridiales bacterium
ATATATAATTTTCACGGCAAGAGAAGTTTTCGTTTTTCCGCGCATGCGACGGAAGACCTGCCGTGGTTTATCTGAGAATTGCAGGCGCGAAAAGCGCATTCGGAGGAGTTATGTATAAAAAAGTTGACGCTTCGCTCAATTTCCTCGATCGCGAACAGAAGGTTCTCGATTTCTGGAACGAAAACAAGGTTTTCGAACAAAGCATAAAGAAAAACGAAGGGCATCCCGAATTTACTTTTTACGACGGACCGCCGACGGCTAACGGGAAGCCGCATATCGGTCACGTTTTAACGAGAGTAATGAAGGATATCATTCCGAGATATCAGACGATGAAAGGCAAGCACGTTTTAAGAAAAGCGGGCTGGGATACGCACGGGCTTCCCGTAGAACTCGAGATAGAGAAGAAACTCGGGCTTGACGGCAAGCAGGATATCGAAAAATACGGTATCGAGCCGTTCATAAAGGAATGCAAGCAGTCGGTCTGGAAATATACCGACGAATGGAAGAAGATGAGCGATCGTCTCGGTTACTGGGTGGATATGGAACACCCTTACGTAACTTATCACGACGATTATATCGAATCGGTTTGGTGGGCGCTTAAAACCATTTCCGAAAAAGGGCTTTTATACAAGGGCTATAAAATCGTTCCTTATTGTCCCCGTTGCGGAACGGCTCTTTCGTCGCACGAAGTGGCGCAAGGGTATAAAGACGTAAAGGAGAAGTCCGTTTACGTAAAATTCAAGGTAAAGGGCAGAGAAAATACTTATTTTCTTGTGTGGACGACCACGCCCTGGACTCTTCCGTCAAACGTCGCGCTCTGCATGAACGCCGAATACGATTACGTCGAAATCGAAGCGGGCGGCGAGCGTTATATTCTGGCGGAAGCTCTCGTTCCGTCCCTTTTCGAGGATTACGAGATTATTTCGAGAAAGAAAGGTTCCGAATACGAGTACGTCGAATACGAACCGATGTTCCCCTATGCCGTCGGAACGTTCAAAGAAAAGGCGTTTTACGTTACCAACGACAGCTATGTAACTCTTACCGACGGAACGGGAATAGTCCACATCGCGCCCGCGTTCGGCGAGGACGACGCGAACGTCGGCAGAAAATATAAACTTCCGTTTGTTCAGATGGTCAACGACAGGGGCAGATTTATCGACGCCGTGGAGCCGTATAAAGGAATGTTCGTCAAAGACGCGGACAAACTTATCATAAAGGATCTTAAAATCGAGGGCAAGCTTTTCAAAGACGTGCTTTTCGAGCATAGTTATCCTTTCTGCTGGAGATGTAACACGCCGCTTTTGTACTATGCAAGATCGAGCTGGTTCATCAAGACTACGGCGATAAAAGATCAGCTCATCGCTTCCAACAAAACCGTCAACTGGATGCCCGAAACGATAGGTACGGGCAGAATGGGCAACTTCCTCGAGAACGTTATCGACTGGGGTCTTTCCCGCGAGAGATATTGGGGAACTCCTCTTCCCATCTGGGTTTGCGAGGATTGCGGCGAAATTCACGTTATGGGTTCTAAAAAGGAACTCAAAGAAATGTGCGGAATCGAGGGCGATATCGAGCTTCACCGTCCGTATATCGACGCGCCTACCTGCAAATGTAAAAAGTGCGGCGGAAAGATGAAGAGAGTTAAGGAGGTTATCGACTGCTGGTTCGATTCGGGTTCGATGCCGTTTGCTCAGTATCATTATCCGTTTGAAAACGAGGATCTTTTCAAAAAGCATTTCCCCGCGGATTTCATCTCCGAAGCGGTCGACCAGACGAGAGGTTGGTTTTACACCCTTCTCACCATTTCCACCCTTCTTTTCGGAAAGGCGCCGTTTAAAAACTGTATAGTTTTAGGACACGTTAACGATAAAAACGGCATAAAGATGTCGAAACATATAGGCAACGTCGTCGATCCGTGGTCTGTTCTCGATAAGCAGGGCGCGGACGCCGTAAGATGGTATTTCTACACGGGCAGCGCGCCGTGGCTTCCTTCGAGATTTTCCGCGGAAGCCGTTTCGGAAGGACAGCGCAAGTTCATGGGTACGCTCTGGAACACCTACGCCTTCTTCGTGCTGTACGCCGATATAGATAAATACGACCCGTCGAAGTACGACCTTAAAAAATGTAAATTGTCGCTCATGGATAAATGGGCGCTTTCAAAGCTCAATACGCTCGTGAAAACCGTAGACGAAGGTCTTGCGGAATATAAGACGTTTGAAACGGCGAGGTATATTCAGGACTATGTGGACGAACTTTCCAACTGGTACATCCGCCGCGGCAGAGAGAGATACTGGGGCAAGGAAATGACGGAAGACAAGGCGGCGGCTTACACCACGCTTTACACCGTGCTTGTAACTTTGTCCAAAGTTATCGCGCCTTACGTTCCGTTCATGGCGGAAAGCATGTACAATAACCTCGTTCCCGAATTCTTCAAGGACGAGCCGATTTCCGTTCATCTCTGTTCTTTCCCCGTGTGCGACGAAAGTTTTGTGGACGCCGAACTTGAAAAGGGCATGGAAGACGTGTTGGAGATAGTCGCGCTCGGCAGAGCGGCGAGAAACGGAAGCAACATCAAAAACCGTCAGCCGCTTAAAAAGCTTTACATCGCAACGGACAGAAAGGTAAATCTTTCCGAAGGTCTTCTGACTATCGCCAAAGACGAGCTTAACATAAAGGAATTCGAAATTCTGCACGACGCGTCGAAATTCGTTTCTTACAAGCTCAAACCTCAGCTCAAGACGTTAGGACCGAAATACGGCAAAGCCATCGGCGCGATCAGAAACTTCCTCGATACGTGCAATGCCGCGGAAGTGGTCGCATGCGTAAAAGCGGGCAAAACCTACAAGGTCAATCTCGACGGAACGGACGTCGAATTCGCTCTCGACGATCTGCTTATTTCGTCCGAATCGGCAGAAGGTTACGTTTCCGAAAGTTCGGACGGTCTTACCGTAGTTCTTGACGTTCATATTTCCGAAGAGCTTATGCTCGAGGGCGCGGTGAGAGAACTCGTTTCCCGTATTCAGAACATGAGAAAGGAAGCGGGCTTCGAAGTTACCGACAGAATTGTTTTAGGTTACAAGGCGGAAGGCGTTTCGGGAAGAGTTCTTAAAGAAATGGCGGACGAGATAAAGTCCGACGTACTCGCGGAAGAAATCACAACGACACCCGAAGGCTACGTTAAAGATTTCGATATAAACGGAGAGAGCGTTACGCTCGGCGTTAAAAAGGTATGAGAATTGCCGATAAGTGGAAGGATTATTCCATAATCGCCACGGGCGACGGAATGAAACTCGAGCGTTGGAACGACGTGTATCTCCTTCGCCCCGACCCGCAGGTTATTTGGCCGGAAAGAATACAAATGTCCGCCTATAAGTCGCTTAACGCGATATATAACCGTAGCGAAAGCGGCGGCGGGGGCTGGAAAATCCTCAAAAAAATGCCTCAGGAATGGACTGTTTCTTACGGTGATCTGAATTTTTTGGTTAAGCCCATGGGCTTCAAGCACACGGGGCTTTTCCCCGAGCAGGCCGTCAATTGGGACAGAATGCGCGAGCTTATCTCGAACGCGGGCAGACCTGTGAACGTGCTTAATTTGTTTGCGTATACGGGCGGAGCAACCGTGGCGTGCTTAGCCGCGGGGGCAAGCGTCTGCCATGTGGACGCGAGCAAAGGCATGGTGGAGCGCGCGGGCGAAAACGTCCGTCTTTCGGGGCTTAAAGACAAACCCGTAAGATTTATCATAGACGACTGCAAAAAGTTCGTTCAAAGAGAGATAAGAAGAGGCAGAAAGTACGACGCGATCATCATGGACCCGCCGAGTTACGGCAGAGGACCTAACGGCGAAATGTGGAAAATCGAAAGCGAGCTTTATCCGCTCGTCGAGCTTTGCACGGAAGTTTTGTCGGATAATCCGCTGTTCTTTCTGATAAACAGTTACACCACGGGGCTTCAGCCCATGGTTTTGAAAAACATACTGACGCTCACCGTCGGGAGTAAATTCTCGGGCGAAGTGGAAGCTTACGAAGTCGGCATAAAAACCGAGGAGGGTATAGACCTTCCTTGCGGCGCGAGCGGGCTTTTCGTCGGAAACGGAAAATAATATTTTTAAGAGAAATCGGGCGGTTTTGTCGCCCGTAAACGTTGCGGCTTTTAAGGCGCGCGGATATAGTTAAAGGAAACAAAGGAGTCGGGATATGACCGAACAAATGCAAAAGGAAGACCTTATAGTTTTATATGAGGATAATCACGTAATAGTAGTTTTAAAGCCGCAAAACGTACCGTCCTGCGAGGACGAGACAAAGGATAAAGACTTGCTCACCGTCATAAAGGAGCATATAAAGGAAAGAGAGAACAAGCAGGGCAACGTATATGTAGGGCTTGTTCACAGGCTCGATCGTCCTACGGGCGGAGTTATGGTATACGCAAAGAGTTCCAAGGCGGCGGCAAGGCTTTCCGAGCAGATGAAAACGGGCGATTTCGAAAAGAAATACGCCGCGGTTTTAACGGGAACGCCGAGGGAAAAGGACGCAACGCTTACCAATTACCTCAAGAAAAATCCGATAAACAACATGGTTTACGTTTGTCCGCAAGGCACGGAAGGCGCGAAGTTCGCGGAACTCGAATATAATATTTTAGAGGAGAAAAACGGCTTATCGCTCGCGCTCGTCAAGCTTCACACGGGCAGAAGTCATCAGATAAGGGTGCAGATGGCGAACATCGGCACGCCTGTTTACGGCGACATGCGTTACGGCGGCGAAAAGGCGAAAAAGGGTAAGCTTGTACTCTGGGCGGTTTCCCTTTCGTTCACTCACCCCGTATCGAAGGAAAGAATGTGTTTCAAAATTCAACCCCCCGCAGACATCCTCCCATGGAAGTATTTCGACACCGAAAAAACCGTTTCCATAGAGCTGTAATTATCTGTAAAATCCGATATTAAAAGTATAATCTGATATTAAACGCGCCGCAAGTGCAAAACGATTTGACACTTGCGGCGCAATTTTTACGATATAATTTATAACGGCTTGAAGCCGTCGGTTTCGGATGGTTTTACCGAGGAGGGGACTATTCCCACTTCTATATCGTCGACGTTTCTTTTTGTCAGTGCGGGAATCGGGTTCTCCGAAACTTCGAAACGATAATCTTTGCCGTGCTTTGCGATGTAGTCCGTAATCACCTTGTGCGAGGGTACGTCCTTTATCGGAGAATTGAACATCGCGTTGTAAACAAAGTACCTGTCGTCCTCGGGAAGTGCGCCTATAGGTCGATAATCGGCAAGTTTTCCCGTGTATTGAACGGTTGTGGAAAGTATATTCCGAACGTAATCGATGTTTTCTTTAAGTTCTAACGGCTTTGGGAATTCCGGGTTCGGGATAACGTCCTCATAGTCCTTTTTATCGAATTTCTTCAAAAGCTTAAGCGCGGCGTGAAGGTGCGAAAGTTCGTTTTCAAACTGAAATTCCCAAATCTTTTTCAACCTCTCGTCCGTCTCAGTCATGTAGTTCGACCAGTAGACGTAACACTCGGTGTATTCGTGCAACAAACAGCATTCGAACGGGTCGGGCGAAGGGTCGATAAGCGAGCCGTACTGCGTGACGTGTTCTTCTTCGACAAGGCAGATTTCCTCATAAAGTCGCTTTCCGCCTTCGGTCTGATAGTGCGCGCCGACGTTCATGTAAAAATTCATCGTCTGCTGTTCGGCGGCGGTTATTATCATCGTGTTCAAAACCGTCTGAATATCGTTTTTCTTTGCCGAAATGCTGTTTTTCACATTGTCGAGCGGGTGGCGGTGGTGAGCTACGGTGGGTCTGCCCGGCATAATCTCGGTGTATTTCCCGACGAGTTTTTCCGCGTGAATTCCGTAATCGGCTTCGAGAAGGTCGGCATAGCGATACAAATGGTCGAAATCTTCTAAAAGGGCGAAATCGAGAGCTTTTTTAACGTTGAAATTCTTTTCTCGCTTAGCCATGCCCGCGGTGAGATCGACGGCGAGCTGTTCGTAAGCTATCGTAGTTTCGAGAATAGACTCGTTCACAGGCTTCAATTGAGCAAGATATTGCTGTTGCTGTTTTTCAAGGAAGCGGACGAGCGAAAGCGAGCGGCGAATTTCCGTGTCGCTTAAACGCCGCATGGTCTGGTGCGAATGCCAGTTGGCTTCGTATTCCGCGCCGCACGCGAGAATAATTCTCGTTTTCGTGTACGGGCTTGTCTCGTTTTTGTCGTAAGGCTTCGGGTAAAGCTTTTCGAGCGGGCTTAAAAATTCTTCGGGTTTCTTTGCTTTTTCTTTAAACGGATTCATTTTTTATATCTCCTTTTTTCTTTTTTAAAATTCTGTAC
>JAJWOJ010000129.1 GCA_021635425.1 Clostridiales bacterium
CCTTTAATTTATGCTATAATTTAACCGTAAATATCTTTTTAAAAGGTGAAAAATCGTTTTATGTTGCCCGATAAGGAATTAAAAAATCGTGATATATATTTAAACAGGCTGATTGCGTTTCAGGATACCGAACCCGTTAAAGTGATAACGGGCGTTCGCCGTTGCGGAAAATCGAAACTGCTCGATCTGATGATTCGGCATCTTAAAAATTCGGGGATATCCGAAGAGCAGATAATCAAAATGAACTTCGAATCGCACGATTTCGACGGCTTCGATTACAATGTTTTCTATAATTATGTAAAACAAAGATGTCTGCCCGAAAAACGCATGTATTTATTCTTCGACGAATTGCAGCGTATAGACGGTTGGGAAAACGCCGTCAACGCGTTTCGACTCGATCTGAACTGCGATATTTACATCACGGGTTCGAACGCATATCTGCTTTCTTCGGAATATTCCACCTATCTTTCGGGAAGATATGTAGAAATAAAAATGTTGCCGTTATCTTTTTCGGAATTTATTTATTTCCACGATTTTACCGTTAAAGAAAGCAAAGATTTGCTCGGAAACACAAAAAAACAGGCTTACGACAATAACGGAAACGTTTACGAAATATCCGAACTTTTCCAAGCTTTTTTGCGTTTCGGCGGCATGCCGAGCCTTGCGGAGACGGGTTTAGACCAGGAAAAAGCCGACGCTCTTCTCGACAGCATTTACACAACCGTTCTTATGCGCGATATTCTGCAACGCGACTTAAGACAAGGCGAAAGAAAAATCACGGATCTGACTTTACTTGAAAAAATAGCGAGATTTCTTGCAGATAACATCGGCAACATAACCTCTTTAACGTCAGTATCGAACGCCCTGTCGAGCGCGAAAACAATTGAAAATACCAATTTGAAACCGGGGGTACGCACCGTTCAGGATTATGTGTTTGCCCTGCAACAATCTTATTTCTTTTATAAAGCAAAACGCTTTGACATTAAAGGAAAAGATTATTTAAAAACGCTTGAAAAATACTATATAGTAGATCCGGGGCTTCGCAACTATCTGCTCGGCTATGGTAAGGGAGACCGTGGCAGAATGTTAGAAAACATCGTTTACTTCGAACTTTTAAAACGTGGCTACCAGGTGTGCATAGGCAAAGCGGACAACTACGAGATAGACTTCCGCGCCACAAAAACCGACGAAACGATTTATATACAAGTCACCGAAAGCCTTATATCGGAAGAAACGCGCGAAAGAGAGCTTCGCCCGCTTCGACGTATAAACGATAATTTCCCGAAAATCATACTGTCTATGGACAGAGACCTCACCTCTTCTTACGACGGTATTCTTTCGCTTAACTTAATAAATTGGCTTTTAACCGATTGATTTCTTTGTAAAAATTACCCCGCCGAAGGCGCAGCCTTCGGCGGGGATTTTATGTTTTTATAGCTATTTTCGATTATAAGTTTTCGAAACAATATATTATTCCGCAATAATTATTGCTTGTCGAGTTTTTGCAAAACGGCTTGGAAATAATCGGGAAGGGGGGCTTCGAAACTCATTCTTTCGCCTGTGGAAGGGTGAGTGAGTTCGAGCTTCCAGGCATGCAGAAGCTGACCGTTTAACTTGAATTTCTGCTTTTCGTATCCGTAAACGGGGTCGCCGACTATGGGATGCCCGATGTATTTGCAGTGAACGCGGATCTGATGAGTTCTGCCCGTTTCGAGCTTAAACTCGGCAAAAGTGAATTCTTTATATCTTTTAAGAACCTTAAAATGCGTAACGGCGCGCCTGCCGCTGTCTTTCACCGCCATCATCGTGCGGTTTTTATCGCTTCTGCCGATGAACGTATCGATAACTCCGTCGTTTTGTTTAACCGTTCCTTCTAAAAGCGCAAGGTAAATCCTGTGGCAGGTTTTGTTTTTTATCTGCTCTGAAAGAGAAAGATGCGCCGCGTCGTTTTTTGCGACGACCAGAAGCCCCGAAGTGTCTTTATCTATCCTGTGGACAATCCCCGGGCGGATAACTCCGTTTATTCCGCTGAGCGAATCGAGATGATATAAAAGCGCGTTGACGAGCGTCGAGCCGTGCGTTCCGTTGCCCGCATGCACCGTCATACCCTGCGGTTTGTTGATAATCGCGATGTCTTTATCCTGATAAATTATGTCGAGCGGAATGTTTTCCGCCTCTAAATCGAGTTTAACGGGGTCGGGAATGTTGACGGAAATCTCTTCGCCGATTTTCAACACTCTTCCCGCCTTAACTTTATTGCCGTTTACGGTAATCACCCCGTCGTCGACAAGTTTTTTAACCGCGGAACGGGTTTTATCGAGCTTTTCGGACAAAAACACGTCCAGTCTTTCCGATTTGTCCGCGATTATGATTTTATTTTCCATTACTTGTTTTCGTCGCCGCTTTTCGTTTCGTCCGTTTCGTTCTTTTCGTCCGATTTGTCGTCACTGTAATCGTCGTCGATTAAATCGTCATAATTATCGGAAGAACGGTCTGCAGACTTCGCCTCGGCATTTTCGGGCAAAGCCTTATCGTCGTTTATCTCGCGGATAAGGTCTCTCGCCTCATCGAGTTTTTTGTTAGTCGCGGCTTCGTCTTTTTCGATTGCCGCGCGGCGTTTTTTCGACATGAAAACGGCGTCTTTTCCGATAAAGAGCATATCGACGATAAGCATTATCGCCCCGACGACGAGCGCGATATCCGCAACGTTGAAGATATACGGGAAATATTCCTTGCCGTTAATTTCGATGATTACGTGGATCATGTCTCTTACGTAACCGCCGTTATTGAAAATACGGTCGATAAAATTGCCGAGCGCGCCCGAAATGATAAACGCGAGAGCCGTATTGAGCCATTTGCCTCTGTTTTTCGAAAGACAAAGATAAACGATTATTCCGCCTAAAATAATGACGGTCGCAACGATGAAAACAAGCCTTCCGTCTTTAAGAAAGCTGAAAATTCCCATCATTCCGTTATTGTTTTCGCAATATTCTATCTCTAAAAAACCGTCAATTAACGTCGCGATAAGCTTTTTGTCCGTTCCGAGAGTCCCCGGCGTAACGCCCGAAAGCCCCGCGACGACTATTTTACTCACCTGATCGACAATAAGAATCAGAATTCCTATAAATACATACCACATAAATTTATCGCTCCTTAAACGTTCTCGCCGCGGCGAACCTTGTCGAGCATATCCGTTTTCAAAGCGTAAAGCTCGTCGGAAAGGTCAACCTTATAAACATGCGGCTGGTCGAGACGTTTGTATTCCTCCCAGAACGAATCCATTTCCTTAGCGGCATACGTCCTGATATCTTTAAGCTTCGGCAAATCGTAAACGAGCTTGCCGCCCTTTATTATCGCAACGGGTAGTTCTCTCGCCGTGTAATTTTCAAACGTGATTTTCTTCCAGCGTTCGATAGGATGATATAAGGTGAGAGGCTTCGAAAAATCGATTTTTTCGCCGCGAAGCGCGATAAGGTCGGCTTCGGCTTTGCCCGTCGCGTTGTCGTAAATCCTGTAAAACGTCTTGAAACCGGGGTTGGTTATCTTTTCGGTGTTATCCGAAACTTTGATTTTCGGAATTATTCTGCCCTCTTCTTCCACGCCCGAAAGCTTATAAACTCCGCCGAGCGACGGCATATCCTCGCTCGTTATGAGCTTGGTGCCTATGCCCCAGCTGTTGATTTTCGCGCCCTGAAGCTTAAGGCTCTGAACGAGTTTTTCGTCTAAGTCTCCCGAAGCGCAGATAATCGTATCGGGATAACCCGCGTCGTCGAGCATTTTTCTCGCCTGCTTTGTAAGATATGCGAGGTCGCCCGAGTCTATCCTTATGCCGAGCGGCTTTTTGCCTTTGGCTTTAAGCTCGTCGAAAACCTTTATCGCGTTCGGGATTCCGCTTTTAAGCGTATCGTACGTATCCACTAAAAGTAAAGCCGCGTCGGGATAAATTTCGGCGTAAGCTCTGAATGCTTCAAGCTCGCTCGGGAAATTCATAACCCAGCTGTGCGCGTGCGTTCCCGAAACGGGTACGTCGAACATTTTGCCCGCCAAAACGTTCGAGGTGGAATTGCATCCGCCGATAATCGCCGCTCTCGCGCCGTAAATGCCCGCATCGGGTCCCTGCGCGCGGCGAAGCCCGAATTCCATAACGTTGTCGCCCTGCGCCGCACGGCAAACTTTTGCCGACTTCGTGGCGATAAGTGTCTGGTGATTTATCATGTTCAGAATTGCCGTTTCGATGAGCTGAGCCTCGATAACGGGAGCTTTGACGGTGAGAATAGGCTCCCCCGGGAAAACCATCGTCCCTTCGGGGACGGAATAAATATCGCCCGAGAATTTAAGGTCTTTAAGATAATTCAAAAAACCTTCGTCGAAGACGTTAAGTTTTTTGAGGTATGCGATTTCCTCTTCGCCGAAATTAAGCCCGAGAACGTAATCGACGACCTGTTCAAGCCCCGCCGCAAGCGAATAAGTTATAAGTTCTTTTCTGCGGAAGAAAACGTCGAACACGGCAACTTCGTCCGTCATGCCTTTTAAGTAATACCCGTTCATCATCGTGAGTTCATATAAATCGGTGAGAAGGGTGAGATTTCTTTTTTCCATTAGTCCGAATCCTTACAAGATTAGTCTTTTTTGTTTAAAATATCGTCCGAGGGGTGTTTGAATTCGGGAACGGGAGCGTCTTTTTTCTCCTCTTCTTCCTTCGCCTTTGCCTCAGCATTTTGCTCGTTAAACGACTTATAGCCCGCTTTTTCGTTTGTTCTCTCGACAATTAAGCTCTTGGATTTCAAAAGCAAAAGAATAACAAAGCCCAAAAGCGCGAGCGCGATATCTATAAACACTATTCCGTACCATTTAAGTTTAACCGCGACGAGCAGAAGGGTTATTCCCACGATTATGAGGATATACCCCGTAGCCGTTTCGTATCCGCCCTTAACCGTAAGCCCGTAAACGAAAAACACAAGCCCCAGCCCTGCGGACAATATCATGAATCCGAGCAGAAACCCGTTTATTTCGAATACGCCCGTAAGCGCGAGAATGAAGCCTACGGCGGAAAGGATTACCATAACGGCAGCGGCAATCAGACCCCATACCAATTTGTTTGTCTTTTTATCGTTCATTGTCTTTAGTCTCCTTTTCGTTTTTATTTTTATTTTCGTTTTCTTTTGTATCTTCGCGTAAGTTGCCTATGTTTTCGCTGTTCGCGTTGTCGGCTTCTCCGCGTGTTTCCGTGTTTTTCGGCTCGGCTTTATCCGCCGCTTTTTCTTTTTTCCATACGGAAATTTTATCGATAAACTTATCGACGAACGCGATTTTTACAACTCCGTTTCTCCGCATCGTATCGATTATCAGAATAATTCCCGCTATCACAAGCAAAATCGATATAATGGTCATTGCGGGGACGGATGTGTTTTTCCCGAACCACGGGAGATTGTAATCGGACGTTCTGAACGGCTCTAAAACGCCTCTTATCACGCCGTAACCGATAAAATATCCGCCCGTCGCGTATCCGTAAGCTTTATTTTTGCTCTTCCATAAGAAAATATACAATCCGATGAACAACAGCAAGTTAAGCGTGCCTTCATAGAAGAAGAGCGCCTGATACCATTTGTAACTATTCGCCGTGCCTATCTGCACGCCCGCGGGGAAAAACTGCCATGAAGGATTGGTTATTTCGCGGCCGTAAACTTCCTGATTGAAGAAATTGCCCCATCTCCCCAGAACCTGCCCGAGCGGAACGACGGCGGCGGCAAGATCGAACACCTTTATGACCTTGATTTTTTTAATCTTGCAAACGACGGCAATCGCAATCGCGCCCGCTAAGAGTCCGCCGTAAATGGCAAGTCCGCCGTTACGGATATCGATGATCGCGAAGAATGGATTTTCGGCATTTATAAATGTTTTTATGTCGAAAAGGACATACCACAACCTTGCACCGACGATAGCGCTCGGCACCACCGCAATCATGATATCGAGAATAAGCTCGGGGTTTTCGCCCTTTCTTTTAAACATCGGCGCGGCGAGAAGACAACACAAAATCATGCCCGTCACGATGCATATAGCATAAAAATAAATCGAAAAACCGCCGATAGAAATATGATTGGTATAAAATTTACCGTTAAAAATAAATCCGTCGGTATTAAGTAAATTTGCTGTCATTTTATTACCTTTTCGGGCGATTTGTTCCGACAGCGAAATATCTGCTCATAAAAGTCCGCTTAAACTCCCGGAAAACCTCCTATACTAATAATAATGGTTATACTTATAGTATTATACTCATTATACAATAA
>JAJWOJ010000130.1 GCA_021635425.1 Clostridiales bacterium
ATATTTATATAACGATTTAAAATCGTATTTTCGGAGAATACATATGTTAGTAAGAAATTTACTCGGCGCAAGATTCAAAGAGACGCCTAAAGACTGCGTAATCGCAAGTCACGCTCTTATGACGAAGGGCGGTTATATGAAATACATGAGTACGGGTACGTACTCGCTTTTCGCGCCGACAAAGAGAATTACTTCCAAAATAGAAAAAATAATCAGAGAAGAGATGGACAGAATCGGCGGGCAGGAAGTGCTGTTTCCGGTCGTTATGCCCGCGTCTTTGTGGGAGGAATCGGGAAGATATACGAGCATCGGCAGCGAAATGGCTCGCTTCACCGATCGTAACGGAACGAAAATGGTTCTCGGCATGACGCATGAAGAAGCCGCCGTTCACCTTGCGAGAGACACCGCGGCGTCTTACACCGATTACCCTTTCATGATTTATCAGATTCAGACGAAATTCCGCGACGAACCGAGAGCGAGAGGCGGGCTTATAAGGGTGAGAGAATTCACGATGAAAGACGCTTATTCTTTCCATACCTCTCAGGAAGACCTCGAAAAGTATTACGACGTGTGTTACGACGCGTACGTCCGTATCTTCAAAAGAGCGGGAGCGAAAAACGTTATCGCGGTTAAAAGCGACAGCGGAATGATGGGCGGAAGCGTCTCTCACGAATTCATGCTTTTAACGGACATCGGCGAAGATACGCTTGCAATCTGCTCGGATGAGAATTGCGGATATAAAGCGAACGTCGAAGTTGCCGATTGCATCACTCATAACGTAGAAAGCAAAATCGAAGAGCTTAAAAAAGTCGAAACCCCTAACGTTAAGACGATCGAGGGTTTAAAACATAAACTCGGGGTCGAACCTACGAGAATGTGCAAAGCGGTCGTTTATCAGGAAAACGCAACGGACGAGTATATCGTGGTGTTTATCCGCGGAGATCTCGAGGTAAACGAAACCAAACTCCGCAATTATTTAAAATCGGAAGTGCATCCTGCAACCGGAATTTCGGAAGACTCGGGCATCGTAGCCGGTTTTATCGGTCCTGTAGGCTTTAACGGCAAGGCGAAAATCGTGTACGATCGTTCGCTTAAAGATATCGAGAGTTTTGTTTGCGGAGCGAACGAAAAAGATTATCACTACACGGGGCTTAACATAAAAAGAGACGTCGGAGACGTGGAATACGTGGACGTAGCCAAAGCTTATAACGGCGGAATCTGCCCCGTTTGCGGAAAGCCTACGATTATTTTAAAACGCGGAGTCGAAGTCGGAAACATATTCCAGCTCGGAACCAAGTATACTAAGTCTATGAATATGACTTACGTAGACAGCGACGGAACGCGCAAATATCCGATAATGGGATGTTACGGAATAGGCGTCGGCAGGCTCTGCGCGACTATTTGCGAAGAACAACACGACGATTACGGTCCGATCTGGCCTATGCCCATCGCTCCGTGGCAGGTGGAAATCTGCTGCTTGCAGTCGGAAGACGAAGTCGTTAAAAACACATCCGACGATTTATATAAAAAGCTTACCGACGAAGGCGTTGAAGTTTTGTATGACGACAGAGATATCAGAGCGGGAGCGATGTTTGCCGACGCCGATCTTTTCGGCGTTCCGATAAGAGTCGTCGTAAGTAAAAAAACGTGCGAGAAAGGCGTTGTGGAAATAAGTTACAGGGATAAAACGTTCAAAGGCGAAGTTTCCGCAGAAAACGCCGCATCGGATATAAAGAACAGAATAAACGAAATAATGTCTCGCTATAAGGTGTAAAACTTATGAACGAAACGGAGGGAATCGAAAGAATTCCGGGCAAAAAAAGATCGTATAATCCGAACAGATTCAATGCTTCGGACAGCGGAATGGTTTATTTAATCGCTCTTATCGTCTTTTACGGGATATCTTTGCTTTTCGGGAAGATTTTTGCTGAGCCTTTAAGGTTGCTTTACAGGTACGACACCTACGCTTACATGATTGTCAATATCGGCGTTTCGCAATCGGCGGTTTTTCTCGTCGCGTTTATCTATTCGCGGATAAGAAGGGTTAATCCTTTTTGCGGCGGCGGATATATCGCGAAGTTCGACGGCGTGCAGGTTTTAATGTCGATAATTCTCATCATGGGAATTATGATGACGTTTTATCACGTGCATCTTCAGTTTTCTTCGGATGCGGAAACCATCCTCGGCGAGGCGTTTTCCCCCGATATCAATTTAAGTCCGTTATCGCCGGTTTTCGCGCTTATATATATAGCCATGATATGTATCTGCCCCGCTATTTTTGAAGAAATGCTTTTTCGCGGAATCGTCATGAGGGGGTTGGAACAATTCGGAAACATAATCGCCGTTGTTCTTTCCGCGCTTATGTTCGCGCTTATGCACGGCAATTTCTCCCAGCTTATTCTTCAGTTTATCGGCGGACTTGCGATCGGCGGCGTTGTCATGATAACAAAAAACTATCTTTCGGGTTCGATCATGCACGCTTTCAATAATTTTTATTCGGTTGTTTACGGCGTTCTTACGCAAAAGCTCGGAGAGGACCTTCTTTCCTCTTATCTTCAAGCCGTAACCGACGCCGCGCTTATAGTTATAGGCGTTGCGTGTCTCGTAATAAGCCTTATTTATTTCGGGAAGATGCTTGTCGATAAGAAAAAAAGAGAATGGGAAGGAAAGCCGCCCGTAAACAGATTCGATAAAGTAAAAACTTACGAATTTAAAGAGAACGGCGAGCCGAAAACCGCTCCGTATTATGAAATTGCGGAAATGCGCTTACGCGGAGAAGAAGACGGAAGAACTTTTTCGATATGCGGAAAAGAGCGGAAATTGAACAAAAAATCGGCTTGTGTTCCCGCATTTATCGTTTTAGGTCTGTCGATTTTCACGGCAATTGTTTTTATGTTTGTTTAGGAGAAAAACATGATATACGAATTTTTACAAATAATCTATGCATTTTCTGAAGGATTGTATAAAGGAATGGTGGAAGCCGGGGAACAAGGATACAGAATATCTGCCGGCGGAGTTTTCGCGTTCTTGACGGGATACGTTTCTTACTTGCTTATTATGTTTTTAATGTATTACCTTTTCAGATCGTTCGGGTTATATAAAATGGCGAAAAAACGCGGAATAGAGAAGCCTGCAAGGTGTTTTATTCCGTTTTACGCGATATTTATGATTTCCGAGCTTCGGTCGGACTGTAACGCTTTTAAAAAACATAAGTTCTATCCTATCGTTGCGGTTTCCGCGGTCGGGGCGATGATTTTAACGTCCGCGATAGTGGATATATGTTTTTCGGTAAACGTTATAAAACAGCTTATCGAATTTGAAAACGCAAACCCCGGGAATTCTTATCTTACGGCAGGTATGTTTTCAAACAGCAATCTGCCGTCGGCTCTTATGAATATTTCTGATTTGGCAAAAATAGTTTACATCGTGTTTATGGCGATGATTTATTGCGATTTGTTCCGCACCTATGCGCCGTTTAAAAGTAAAACTCACACGGTATTATCCGTTATCTTCGTAGCGTTTACGGGATCGATGCTTCTGTTCGGCATATTTGTATTTACTCTGTCGGGACAAACGGCAGTAAATTTCGATGAAATACTCGAAAAGAGAAGGGTTTATTACGGCTACGGCAATCCTTATTACGGAAATCGGAACGGAAACGGCGGCTACAATAACGGCGGCTACAATAACAACGGGAGCGGATATAACGGACAAAACGATAATCCGTTTTCCGATTTTTCAAACGGGAACAATAACGGATATGGCAAATCTTCCGATGACGGAAACGATCCGTTTACGGAATTCCGCAATACGGATAACGGCTCGCAGAACGATCCGTTTGCCGATTTTTCGAGCGGAAGCGGTTCGGTAGATAATAACAGAAATAACGGCGAAAACGGTTCGGGAAATCAAAGCGGCAACAACGGACACGACGACAGCGATTCGCTCTTTTAAGAAATATGAGTAAAACCATTTCAGCAATTTCGACGGCTCCCGGCGTCGGCGGGGTCGCGATAATAAGAATAAGCGGAGAAGATGCCTTAAATATTGCCGAAAAAATGTTTTCTCCGCTCGGAAAAACAATGGTTTCCGATTTCGAGCCGTATAAAATGTACGTCGGGGAGATCGACGGCGGAAGTTTTACCGATTTCGGTATGTGCGTCTTTTTTAAAGCCCCGAAAAGTTATACGGGCGAGAATATGGTCGAATTTCATTGTCACGGCGGAATCGCGATAACGCGCGGCGTGCTTAAAAAGACGTTTGAACTCGGCGCGGTTCCCGCAACACGCGGAGAATTTACAAAAACGGCTTTTCTCAACGGAAAAATGAGCCTTTCTTCATGCGAAGGGCTTATCGATATGATAAACAGCGAAAGCGTCGGCGAAGTTAAAGCGGGTTATTATCTGTACAGAGAAAAACTCAACAAGAAAATCAGGGCTTTACAGTCCGAGCTGACTTACGCGCTTGCCTATATAAACGCGGGTATAGATTACCCCGAAGAGGGCGTAACCGAAGATAATTACGACGGAATTCTCACGGCGCTACACAAAGTGAAGAACGAAGTTTCCGAAATGATTTCGAAATACGGCACGGGAAGAAAGATAAAAAACGGAGTGAAAGTCGCAATACTCGGAAAGCCGAACACGGGGAAAAGCTCGCTTTTGAACAGTCTTCTCGATTATGATAAAGCGATTGTTTCGTCCGTTGCGGGAACAACCCGCGACGCGGTAGAGGGCGATATCGATATAGACGGGGTTAAGTTCAATTTGTCAGATACTGCGGGAATTCGCGAGAGCGGGGACGAAATTGAAAGCGTCGGAATTGAAAAATCTCTGAAAATTTTAAATTCTGCCGATATTTGCCTCGTTGTTCTGGACGGTTCTAAGCCTCTTGACGACGACGATAAAAAGATCCTTTCCGAAACGGAAGGAAGTGAAAGGATAATAGTAATAAACAAAACGGATATAGGAGCTTCGGAAAGTATAAAAGGAGACGTTTACGTATCCGCGAAGAACGGCGACGGGATAGACGAGCTGAAAAAACTTCTCGTAGACAAAACGTTCGGAGGTTCTATAGATTATAACGAAGATTTTCTTACGGAGGAAAGGCACCTTATTGCTCTTAAAGAGGCTCTTGCCGCAACCGACGAAGCGATAAACGGTTTTTCGGTCAACACTGCGGATTTATCTGCGATAGATATACATAACGCGTGGGAAGCCTTAGGAAAAGTAAGCGGAGAAACCGCCGACGAAGCGATTATAGACGAAATATTCAGCAAGTTTTGCGTCGGTAAATGATTTTCAGGTTTGGCTGAAAGCGCATAATTACGGCACAGGAGGATAAAAATGGTAGATCTTGATTTGTACAGAGTGTTTTACACCGTTGCAAAATGCGGAAGTTTAACAAAAGCTGCAGAGGAATTATATATTTCTCAACCCGCCGTTTCGCAAGCGATAAAACAGCTCGAATCGCAGCTCGGCGGAAAACTTTTTAACAGGGTAAGCCGCGGAATGGAGCTGACCGAAACGGGCGGCGTGCAGATGCTTGCAATTGTAGAGCAGGCTCTTAAAATGCTCGACAGTGCGGAGGGCAGGTTTAAAGCGATAAGAAATATCGCGACGGGAAACTTAAGAATAAGCGCGTCCGACACGAATATCACTCACTTTCTGATGAGATATATCAAGAAATATCACGAGCTTTATCCTAACGTTACCATAAGCTTAAAAAACAGTACGTCAAAGGAAACGATCGATCTTATAAAACAGAATAAAGCGGACGTCGGGCTTATCAATCTGCCTGTTTACGATAAAGACATTTTGTTGACGGGGCAGACGGGCGAAGTCGAAGATATTTTCGTCGCGTGCGATAAATACGAAAATCTTTTCAATAAAACTATAGAACTGAAAGATATTCCGAATTATCCCGTTCTTATGCTCGATAACAGCACCGCAACTTCTAAAGAAATATATAATTTCTTCGAATCGCTTAATATAACCGTCGTCCCCGAATTCGAGGTCGGCAGCGTTGAAATGCTTGTCGAAATGGCTAAAAACGGACTCGGCATAGCTTGTATTCCGAGAAGATATATTCTCGACGAATTGAAACGCGGGGAGTTGTATGAAATCAAAACGACACCTAAACTTCCTCTTCGTATGACGGGAGTCGTCGTAAGCAAGGAGGGCGCGGAACATTCTTATGCGCTTAAAGAGTTTATAAGAATTCTCGACGACGACCAATACAAATAATTC
>JAJWOJ010000131.1 GCA_021635425.1 Clostridiales bacterium
GCGTCTGCCGCTTCGTAAGCTTCTTTTACCGCGGCAAGCTTGCCTTCTATATCGCTCTTATTGTCACCGATAGTTTTAGTTAAATCGTTTACCGCTTTATCCAAATTTGTCTGTACTTCGTTTACCTTAGCGTTTAAGGCATTTTTCGCTTCCTCGATTTTCTTTTCAAGGGCGGCAACGGCAGAGGCAAGTTCGCCGTCCGTCGCATAAGTATCGCCAAGACTGTCTATCGTGTTTTGCGCGGTTTCCAGCGACGCGGAAAGAGCGGTTATGCTTCCCGACATAGATAAATTATCGCTTTTCAATGCATCTATATCGCCTGTAAGAGCGGCGTTTGCGTTTTTCAATTCCTGTATTTTCGCGGTGAGCGTTTCGCTGTTTGGCACCCAGTAGGCGTAAAGAGTGATTTTTTCTTCGTTTTTATCCCAATTGTTCGCGTAAACGACATTCAGATTTCCGTCGAAAATCTGTTCGCCGCCACCCTCTCTTCCGGTGTAATATCCGCCGAACGTATAACCTTCTTTTACCGGGGTAACGCGCCCGTTCGAAGAGAGTGCGTCGCCGTAATTTATAGCAAAAGAATCGCGGACGGTTTCATCCCAAACCAATTCGATATTAGTTACGGTTGCTTTCCACACCGCGTAAAGGGTGATTTCGCCGCCGTCTTCCGAGCAAAGATTAAAAACGGTTTCACAATCGTTATACACCGCGTTGCCGTTTGCGCTCAACGCCCAACCCGTAAAGGTATGTCCTTCTTTCGTAAAGGCGTTTTTCTTCAATACGCTTTCCACGTCGAAAGTGAACGTGTCCGCAGCCATCGAGCCGAAACCGCCGAAAGAGTTATATTTAACGGTATACGTATTCGCTTTCCAGACGGCGTAGAAAACCAAGTCTTTGTCCGCGAGGGTGACGGTTTCGCCTCCGACAAATTCCGCCGTCGAGGCGGTTGGCTTTTTAGCCCATCCGAGGAATGTATAACCAAGCCGCAAAGGTAAATCGGAAGAAACGGTTGCCGAAGTATCAGCCTGATAAATATTTACGTCTACGGGCGCGCCGCTACCGCCGTTTGCGTTGTAAACAACGGAAAAACGCGAGCCGTCGTCGGCAATGACCAAAACGGAAGTCGCACCGTCTATAATAAAGGAATATTTGCCCGTTTCGCTCGCCGTAAGAAGTTCGCCGTCAGCGTAAACCTTTACGCTACCTCCCGTAACGGTGAAAATCGCAACGTCGCCGAACTTGTAACTATCGTTTAACCCGACAACAGAGTACCCGTCGGCAACGGTAGCCGTAACCGAGTACGTTCTCTTTTGCCATACGGCATAAAGCACGGTATCGGTATCGGGCATAGTAAATTTTTCGCCTGCGCGGTATGTAACCGTACCGTCCGCACCGATTTTCCAGCCAATAAATTCGTGTCCTTCGAGCTGCGGCGACAAATCCGCCACAGTTACTTCCGCCCCCGCCGCAGGGTAGGTTACGGCAACGGCAGAAGCAAACGAACCGCCGTTCGCATTATATGTAAGAGCCGGGTTGTGTTTCCACACGGCGTAAAGCGTTACGGGTGAATTACCCATCGTAAACTCGCCGTCAGGCAAATATTCTGCGTTTTCCGCACTCGCGTTCTTAGCCCAGCCGATGAAAGTGTGATTTTGTCTTACGGGAACGCCTGCGCCCAGAAGAACGGTTTCGCCTTCATGAGCCATAGCGGTTGCCGGTGCACCCATGCCGCCGTTGGCGTCGAAATAAATCGGGTAAATGTTCTTTTCCTCCCAAGCGGCGCGAAGAATTACCGTTTTGCCGTTTTCTTCCGCAAAGCCGCCCGTGTAGACGGTATCGGCTTTGTACATTGCCCACGTCTGATCGGAATACAAATTCCAGCCGACAAAATTGTAGTTTTTGCGCGTTAGTCCCAATGTCTCTGCGGACGGCAACGTTATCTCGGCGCCGTAAACCACATTTTCCGTCTTTTTTATAAACGTATCTCCGTCGTAAAACGCTATGGTATAAGAAACAGGGATCCACTTCGCAAAAAGGGTAAGGTTTCCGGCAACTTTGTATTTATCTGTTTCAGCCGTTCCGTCTGCCTTATAATACTGCATGCCTCCGCCGTTTTTCGCCGTGTAAAACCCGCCGAACATATATCCCGCTCGCGTGGGTAAGCCTATCGTCGGCAAACCGCTGTCAAACGTTGCCTCTACGGGCGAAACACTGCTGCCGCCCTCCGTGACGAACGTAACCGTATACTTATTCGCTTCCCATACGGCGTAAAGGTTATACGTTCCGTTTGCGGTCGAAGTAAGGTTCTTTACCGTATCTTTGTCGCCGTATAAGACGGCGCCGTTTGCGGATGTCGCCCAGCCTTTGAACGTCCACCCGACAAGCGAATATCCGTTTGCGGTAAGAGATTTCGCAACATCGTAAGTGTGAGTAGATTTTGCCGTCGAACCGGCAATGCTTGCGCTTGCTCTGCCCGGTTTGTTTGCATTGTAAGTTATCGTATATGTGTTTGCCGTCCACTTTGCGTATAACGTCGTGTTCGCGGCAATGTTCCAATTTTTTGCGTTCGCGCCGCTTGCGGTATAATATTGCGTGCCTCCGCCGTTTTTCGCCGTGTAAAACCCGCCGAACATATATCCCGCTCGCGTGGGTAAGCCTATCGTCGGCAAACCGCTGTCAAACGTTGCCTCTACGGGCGAAACACTGCTGCCGCCCTCCGTGACGAACGTAACCGTATACTTATTCGCTTCCCATACGGCGTAAAGGTTATACGTTCCGTTTGCGGTCGAAGTAAGGTTCTTTACCGTATCTTTGTCGCCGTATAAGACGGCGCCGTTTGCGGATGTCGCCCAGCCTTTGAACGTCCACCCGACAAGCGAATATCCGTTTGCGGTAAGAGATTTCGCAACATCGTAAGTGTGAGTAGATTTTGCCGTCGAACCGGCAATGCTTGCGCTTGCTCTACCCGGTTTGTTTGCATTGTAAGTTATCGTATATGTGTTTGTCGTCCACTTTGCGTATAACGTCGTGTTCGCGGCAATGTTCCAGTTTTTTGCGCTCGTGCCGCTTGACGTGTAATACTGCGTGCCGCCGCCGTTTTTTGCCGTATAATAACCGCCGAACGTATAACCCGTGCGGGTCGGAATTGTTATCTCGGGCATTGCGCTATTAAAAGTCACTACTGCGGAATTGCTGCCGCCCGTACCGTTTTGCTTGTCGAAGGCGGCAGTATACTTATTGGCAGACCATGTGGCTTGCAGCGAAATAACGTTTGTATAATCGGTTGCGCCCAAAGTCAGATTTTTTACGGCAGCGCCGCCGTTTACTTTCCAGCCTTTAAACGTATACCCTGTTTTTACAGGGTCGGCTATCGCCGTATTCGTCCCGTAAACGTGCGCTGTCGGCATCGGCGAAAGAGTTGCGCCTTCCATGCCGGAATAGTCGATGTTATAAGATTTTGCGTTCCATATTACCGTAAGACCGTTATTCGCCCCGCTTACGGAATACAACCGATTTGCCTTATTGTAAATATTCCCGTTATTATCTTTCCATCCGCCGTACGTATATCCCGTGCGGACAGGAACGTTTGCCGATCCGATGTTCAGATCGATAGCGGCGTTATCGGCGTTGTATATATCGTTCGGGGAGCCGTTTGCCGTGTTGTCCGCAAAATAACCGCCGTATAAATATACCCTGCTTTCGGCGGTTGAATTGTAAATTACTCCTCCTTTATCCGTTGCGGAGTTGTTTGTAAAATTTCCGCCGTTGATTGTAACAGTGCTTCCGCTGGAAGAAATCACGCCGCCGTTTTTCGCACTGTTGTTTTTAAAAGTTCCGCCGTTGATTGTAACCATAGGGCTGGTACTGTACGCCTTCCTTACGGCAATTAAACCGCCGTCGTTATTCTCAAAAGTTCCGCCGTCGATAGTGATATCCATACTGATGCCGGAAAAAACCCTGTTCTTATTGTCGGTGATGTTGCTGCTTGTGATTTTTATTTTATTGACGGAATCGGCGCCGGCATCCGTCATAATCATGCCTACCCCTCCCGTACAGCCTGTTATCGTGCTGTTTGTTATATTAAGCGCACTGCCATAAAGCTTTATAATACCACTTCCATTGTTTTTCTTTATTTTGTAGTCTTTTATGGTACACCTGTTTAAATTTATAATTGTCTTCGAGTTACCGTTTTTAATAATAGGATCCGAATATTCGTTCCCTTCCCCGTCTATGGTAACGTCGTTCAACGTAAACGTCGTATATTCGTAACCCGCATCGAAATAACCTTTGGCATCCGGGGTAGTCCTGATTGTTCCCCCGGTGATAGTGATGTTACCCCTGACCGTGATTGTTCCGACAAGCGTAACCGTTACGCCTTTTTTTATCTCGTATGTTGTATCGGGATTCAGCCTTATATTATCCCACGTCGTGTCGGAAGATATTGTTATTAATTTCGTGCCTGTCCATGCTGCCGCGGATTTCGGCTGAAAACTAAAAAACATACTCGTAGAACAAGCCGCCATAACGACAAGCAAAATAACGTAAAGAATCTTTTTTCGTATAGACATTTATAATTCCTCCTCGGCTTTCGCCGAAATAATTTCGGTTAATAGTTTTAAAATCGCTGAAAAGCTTTGACACAAAACGCGAAAACTATTATAATTATTATAACTCGTTCACCGATGAACGAATCAAGGGAATTAAGGGAAAAAATGAAAAACAACGAAAAATTTTTATTTCAGATAAGCGAAGCGGCGCGCGCCTGCGGCGTTTCGAGAAGCACTCTTTTGAGAATGGAAGAAAAAGGGCTTTTGAAGCCCGCACACGTTTCGGAAGAAAGCGGACGGAGATATTACGACAATTTCAACGTTGCGCAAATAATGCAAGTGGAAAAATTTAAGTCGATGGGGCTTAACAGCGAAGAAATTATCAATTATTACGCAAGCGGCGGACAAATCGAACCTCTGCGCGCCGCATTGGAATACAAGTTATGCGAGTTGCAAAACGGAGTGGAAGAATTGCGGTTGCGCTCCGCCGAGCCGGGCACTTATTCGATCAGCGAAATGATTATTCCCGAAATCGTTTGCGTTATGCGCAAATCTATGGGACACACCATAAAAGACAAGTACGAAGCGTCTTTCAATGCTTACGCAGAGTGTATACGCAAGGGCTACCGCCTGTCCGGCGACCCTCTTTTCACCATTTCGGACAGGAGCGACTATCTGTCCGGGCATATCGGCGCGGAAGACTATGCCATGTACTCTTGTGTCCCTTTAAAAGAAAAGGTTCCCGAAGCCGTGGTTTTACCGCGCTGTAAAGTTTTTTCCGTTTTATATTACGGAAGTTACGACGATATAGACGAAGCTTGGCTCACGTTCGGCAGAGAACTCAACAAACGCAACTTAAAGCCGAGCGGAATGCCGCGCGTTCTCGGTCTGGTCGCCCCCTATACAGGCAAAGAAATCGCTCAGAAAAGATATTGCTCGAGATTCGTCGTGCCGATCGAATAGCATTTGTCAGTTTATAGCCGCGCTCTGATTCGTGTTGCGCTTTTGCATTTCGAGGTCGTTAAGCAAAACTTCGTATTCAGCCATTTTCGTTTCGATAAAGTTTCGCTTTTGTCGAGTTGAAAAAAGAGAAATCCTTCCCACTCGGCGGAGTAAGCAAATTTTAAAATAAGAAAGTTCGCGCCCTATGCAGATATGGGATAAGTGAAAACGGTTGTATGTGAGAGAGATGTCGCCCGCCAGAAGTAAATATTTTTACCATAATAAAAGGCGACAAAGAGGGGCAAACGACCACTTAAAATAAGAGCGGATTAAACAGCAAAAATAGTCTATAAGTCGATTATCTGATATTTATTTGCCTATTTTAAGACTAAGAAATCCCCTCTTTGCCGTTTTGAGCAATTGTATTAAATAATATGTCGTGGCGACGGCATTTCCCCCAAATTAACTACGAACTTATAATATGTAAAACAAGGACGGTATCAATCGTCCTTGTTTTACATTACTCCGCCGAGTGGGAACACTTTTTCTTGTATAGCTTCAAATGTTGAGGATGAGCTTTCTCGGCGCTTCGCATCACGCTCCAAAGGGAAAACCTTAAAAAAGATATAAAAAAACACCGCTCGAAATGAACGGTGTCAGTGGGATGTGGCAACGACCTATCCTCCCGGCAGGTCACCCTGCAAGTACTTTCGGCGCGC